>CAMWPJ010000052.1 GCA_947176035.1 uncultured Clostridia bacterium
CACGTCATTGTTGTAGAACGGTATTCTTTTAACCACCCCTCAAATATGCTTCATAACCTCATAAATCTTTTTAACAGGCAAAACATCTATACCGTCAAGTACACTGCCCTCCAGCCTATTTTCATACGGGATAAACACAGCGGATAGACCCTCTTCCTTTGCTTTTAACAACATCGGCAGAACTCCGTTGACACGTCTTATATCACCATCAAGTGAGAGTTCACCGATAAAAGCAAAGCTGTCAATATCACCCTTAAGCTGATTTCCGGCCTTTAATATAGCTATAAAAACAGGCAAATCATAAAGTGAGCCTTCTTTTTTAATATCGGCAGGAGCAATATTAATCGTAATTCGTGATACAGGGAAATCGAGATGACAATTTTTTATTGATGCACGCACTCGTTCACGACTTTCCTTTACAACTGCATCAGGCAAACCAACCAAATCAAACCTTGGCAAACCCTGACTTATATCACATTCAACTGTAACACAAAAAGCATCAAGTCCGAAAATACCAAGACTTTTTATTCTTGAATACATAATTATCACCCCTTTTATTCATTCACATTTTAATTATACCAATTAATGTCATTATTGACAATATATTTTAATAGGTTTAAAATAGTAGCATAATTATAAATAATTTAAGGATGTGTTCTTTATGGATATTCATGCACTCTATAACGAATGGCTTGAAAAAGCCGTAGTTGATCCTGATTTAAAAGCTGAGCTTGAAAGCATTCAGGGCAATGATGACGAAATACTTGACAGATTTTACCGCTGCCTTGAATTCGGCACAGCAGGTTTGCGCGGTGTAATTGGTGCAGGCACCAACAGAATGAACTATTATACTGTCTGTCAGGCAACACAGGGACTTTCAGATTTTCTTAACAAACATTTTGAAAAGCCGTCAATCGCAATCGGTTATGATTCACGTATCAAATCAGATTATTTTTCAATCGAGGCTGCTAAGGTTTTAGCTGCAAATGGTGTTAAGGTTTATCTTTATAAAGAATTACAGCCCACACCCTGCCTTTCATTCGCTATCAGACATTTTAAAACCTCAAGCGGTATTATTCTGACAGCATCGCACAACCCTGCAAAATATAACGGCTACAAGTGCTACAACTCAAACGGCTATCAGATGACGGATGAAGAGGCAAACGAAACCTATGAATTTATCAAAAAGGTTGACTATTTCACAGGAATCAAAACAATGGACTTTGATGAGGCTGCTGCACAGGGACTTATTGAATATATGGACGATGAAGTCATAGACGCATTTCTTGATGAGGTAGTTAAACAATGCGTTAATCCTGACATTATCATGGATGCAGGTCTTAAGGTTATCTATACTCCGCTTAACGGCACAGGCAACAAGCCCGTAAGAAAAATTCTTGATAGAATCGGTGTTAAAGAGGTTTATGTTGTTCCTGAACAGGAAATGCCTGACGGCAACTTCCCTACCTGCCCATTCCCGAATCCCGAAATCAAGCAGGCATTTGAATGTGCACTCAAAATGGCAGAGGATATCAAGCCTGATTTGCTCCTTGCAACTGACCCTGACTGTGACCGTGTAGGCATTGCTGTAAAAGACAGTGACGGCGGTTATAAGCTGATGAGCGGCAACGAGGTTGGTGCAATGATGCTCAATTACCTTCTTTCTCAGAAGCAGGAAAAGGGTATGCTCAGCAAAAACAGCATTGCGGTTAAATCCTTCGTTTCAACAGACCTTGCAGAAGTTATTGCAAATAAATATAACTGCACCTTTAAGAACCTTCTGACAGGCTTTAAGTATATCGGCGAGCTTATCACGCAGCTTGAAGCAGAAGGCAGAGCTGATGATTTTGTAATGGGATTTGAGGAATCCTACGGCTATCTTGCAGGCACACATGCAAGAGATAAGGATGCAGTTGTCGGATCAATGCTTATCTGCGAAATGGCTGCTTACTACAAAGCCCAGAGCAAGAGCCTTGCCGAGGTTATGGACAGCATTTATGACGAATTCGGCTACTATTTCAACACGGTTGCAAGCTACACATTTGAGGGTGCATCCGGTATGGAAAAAATGGCAGGCATCATGGATGGGCTGAGAGAAAACATACCTGAAAGCTTTGCAGGCATGCAGGTTACAGTCGTTGATGATTATAAGACATCTGTTTCAACCAACACAGCAGACGGCAGCACAAAAACCATCGACCTTCCGAAATCAAATGTACTTGCATATACACTTACAGACGGCAATAAAATTATCGTTCGTCCATCAGGAACTGAACCTAAGATTAAAGCATATATTACAGCAATCGGCAAGGATAAAGCCCTGGCACAGACAATTGCAGACAAGCTGCTTGCAGATGCTGATGCACTGATGAAATAAAGGAGAACACAATGAACAGAAAATGGGTTAAAATCACTGCAATTATACTTGCAGCACTTATGGCAGTCAGCGGACTTGGTGTAGGCGTTATTGCATTGTTCAATTAAGAAAAAATTATAATAAAAAGGGAGCCGGAAGGCTCCCTTTTAATATATAACGTTATAAATCATCTGCATCCTGAACAGGATCTTCAAGCTCATCATTATAGTACATATCAGCTGTAACACCTGTATAACTGCCGTTAACATCACTGTTTACCATATCAGGACTGAGATATGATGTCAAATCAATAATCGGCTGTTTATTTTGGTTTTTCTTATTATCTTTTTTCTTCATAAAAAATCACCCCTGCATTATTTTGTACAGGGGTGAGTTCTTTTATTTATAATTTTTCAACATCAATTACTGAAATTTTTTTCATAAATTCCTTTGTGCTTACCAGCTGTCCCATTTCCAAATACTCGTCCATATTCATATTAAAATTATTAATAAAAACAGGTACATTGTTATACTCGACATCTATATGCAAAACCTCGGCATCTGCCTTGACCTGATTAACGTCACAGGTATGAATATCATAAAGCTTTTTTACAACAGTTTCATTATTACGCACATATTCAAGAATAACATTTCTTGAGGATTTTGAAATTGAAATGTACCTTATTTCTTCCTTTGAAAGAGCACGTGCCATAGGCATTTGAGCCACTGCCTTGCATGCTCCTGAATTAACAAAAAATTCATTGATAAAAATAGATTCAAGCCTGCTTGTATCGTCAGGAACAATTATTGCAAGGATATATTTGTTAAGCTTTTTTCCGTAAATGCTCTTCATAAATTCCTTGAAATGATATTGACTCTCGGCAATTCTTTCAGCAAATTCATGATAGAAAGGAATATTCGGTGAAGGATTAAGCGCAGGCATATTAAAGGTTCTGAATTCATCACTGTCCCTATCCTTAACAAGTATGCTGTTGTTTGTAATTATCATCGGAACTGTTTTTGCCATTATAACACCTCGTCAACATCTCTCAATGGTTATTATTTTACTACATACTATGTTTTAAATCAATAAAATTTAAAAAACAGACAATTTTTTGCAGCACTTCTGCATGGGATTAATGCTATATATAAAAAAAGTGATAAACGCTTTCTATCTATATATGACAATTTGATAAAAATTTCAAAAAATTAATGCAATACCATATAATATGTGATAAAATAAAAAAAGTTCGAGAGGAGTAGATAGCAGATGTCAAACCAAAATGAAATTGATGATATTTTAAATGAACTTAAGGATAAAAAAAGAGCTGAAGGCAAACCACCTGTCAGAAAAAACTTTGATATTGATTTTGCAAAGGCTGACGAAGCTGAGGTAAAAAATCAAAATAATAACTTCAACATAATTAACGCTTCATTTAAAAACGAAACACCAAAGCAGGTTGACCTGAATCAGATTTATACTGATGATGATTACGACGAGCCTGCTGATAAAAAGAAAAAAATAATCATAATCGCCGTTATAGCAGTGCTGGCTGTAGCACTTATAGTCGGCGGAATCTTCATATTTACCAAAAACAGGGACAAGGAGTCTGAGACTACGACAACACCTTCAACATCAGCCGTATCCACAACTGAAGCACCTGTTAAAATTCTCAATCCACTCACAGGTGAGGATGCATATAATACAAGTGCTGTGGGCAAAAGACCTGTTGCCTGCGTAGTTGAGAATGCGGCTGCAGCAAGACCTCAGTGGGGTATTGCCGACAACAGCAATCCGCCTGACATTATTCTTGAGGGTGAGGTTGAAGGCGGCGAGACCAGAATGCTTTGGTTTTACGCTGACTATACATCACTTCCGAGTCAGATAGGTCCGGTAAGAAGTGCACGACCTCCATTCATAAGATTTTCCGAGCTGTTTGATTCTATCTTTATTCATTGGGGTCAAAGCTCTTCAAAGGATAATTATATAGGTGCAGATACTGTTTTCCAGACCGACAATGTTGACCATATCAACCAAATGTCTTACAGTGATAAGTTTGGTTTATTCGGCAGAGATTCATCAAGAGGTGTATCCTCAGAGCATACAGGTGTACTCTACGGCGATAAGCTCGAAGCAGCAATTGAGGATTCAGGCTTCAGAACTGAGGCTGATGAAAGCAGCTTCACCAAATTCAGCTTTAATGAAGAGGACAAGCCTGTCGGAACCGAAAGCTGCACAGCCTTTGGTCTTACCTTCTCTTCAAACACAAAAACAAGAGACTGGACCTATAATGCCGAGGACAAAATGTACCATAGCACAGATTATAAAACTGATGTTGCAAGAAAGAATCTGCTTGTTCTTTACGATACTACACAGTATGTGAGCAAGTCTAATTACGGCGGTTCAGGCAGAACAGAAATTTACTGCAACTATGAGCTTGACGGCGGCAGTGGTAAACTTGTAAGCCTTGGAACCATTACTGAAATCACCTGGTCTGTTGAAAATGGTGTGCTTGTTATCAAGGATGCAAGCGGTAAGGATGTAAACCTTAATCCCGGAACAACATGGATCGGCTACGGCTCATCAAATCACGGCGGAACAGATAATAACAATACTCCGGCATAATAAAACACAATTTGAAAGGACAGCAGTTCATACAAAACTGCTGCCCTTTCTTTTTATTGCTTAATCTATGCAAATCGATTGCTCATATCTGAATAATAACTGAAGCGTTCTATTCGGCTGACACAAATATTCTTGTTTTTCCAGAATCGGCAAACACAATCATAACCACAGTCCTTAGATACAATAAAATATTCTTTTTCAGGATTTTTCTGTATACAGGCGCCAAGATATGAAGAAAGCTGAAAATCAAGTGAATTTGGTGTTCCTGCCTCAATCTTTATATAAAGCTTTTTCGCCGTTATTCTTTCAAGCTCCCTATGCAGCTCCATAGTTATGCGTGACGCATTTTTACTGTAAAAAAATATAAGCTCATCATTTTTTGTCAGGCCGAGAAGTGATACACCCTCTAATGCTCTTCCGCTTTCATTTTCGTAATCAATAAAAAAACAAGCCATAAACTTTATCCTTTGAAATAAAAAATGCACAGCCGAAGCTGTGCAATAAAACACATGCCCCGATTGTCGCCAAACAAAATTCACAACTTATACTAAACAGAATAGGTATGATGAAAAAGAGCATGTATTTTTATCAAAAAGAAATAAAAATCATACTTACTCTGTAAAATAATATTAAATTGCGAATTTATTTGGCGATTTCAGTATATCAAAGTTCAAATAATAAGTCAATAAGCAAAGGGCAGTTCAGAAGAACTGCCCTTTGCTTGCCTTTATTTTTTTAAATAATTAACTGTTTTAACTATTTCGCCATTTCTTGTATAAACTCTTGGCACTCGCTGTGAAACACGGCAAGGTAGCTCATAGTTAAATGAATGTGCCAGCTCGGATACCTCCTCCATTGAGAGAACAGCATCACCTTCACGACCGACAAGAGTAACATCATTTTCAAGCACAACATTATCAATATCGGTAATATCAACCATCAGCTGATCCATACAAACTCTGCCAATAATATTTGCATATCTGCCATTGATAATAACCCTGCCGATATTTGAAAGACAGCGTGGATAGCCATCAGCATAACCAACAGGAATCGTTGCAACAACTGTGTCCTTTTCTGTTACATATGTGCCGCCGTAGGATACCTCTCTTCCCTTTTCAAGAACTTTTATGTGGCTGACATAGGATTTCCATTCCATAGCAGGTCTGATATTGAGCAAGGATTTGTCAACCTCACCTGACGGATATAGACCGTAGGTTATGATACCTGAGCGCACCATATCAAGCATATCATCAAAAACCATTGTACCTGCTGAATTGTTAATATGCTTAATCGGAATCGTTATATCACGCTGACTAAGCATTTTTATAAAGCTGTCAAACAACTGCTTTTGCTTTTTAGCCTTTGATAAATCACTTTCATCAGCTGTGGCAAAATGAGAGAAAATTCCCTCTGTCTTTATATTTGGAAGAAGTGTAATTTTTTTGCAGATATCTGCACTATTCTCATTAACCTGAAAGCCGATTCGGCTCATACCGGTATCAATACAGAAATGGAACAAGGCCTCTTTACTCTGCTTAACCGCCTCATCTGACAATGCCTTTGCCGAATCATATGAAAAAACAGGAATACGGATGTTATTCTTAACCACAATATCAAACTGCTGCGGCGACACGTAGCCAAGAATGAGTATTGGTTTTTTTATTCCGGCATCAACAAGCTCCATAGCCTCATCAATACACGCAACACCAAAAAAATCACACTTATCCTCAAGTGCTCTGCCTATTTCAACCGCACCATGACCATAGGCATCCGCCTTAATGACCGCAAGCAGCTTTGCTCTGCCGCCCAGCTTTTTGATTATATTATCAATATTGTATTCAATTGCATCCAAATCAATCTTAACGTAAGTTCTATGATACATTTATATATACACCAGCCAAATTAATTATATCTATTTTCCTTAAATAATTATGCATGGGTTATATTTTAATACTACCCGCCAAAAAAGTAAAGTTAAAAGGCAGGTAATTCATAAATTTTTAATATGGGTAAAAAGAAAAGAAGGCCGGAACTGCATATCCGACCTTCCCCTCTCTGTTATTACAAACTATGGAGGACTGAAATGAAGCGGTGCGGCCCGCCTCAAGTCTAAAATCATTATAGTGCAGTATTCATAATTTGTCAATATATTTGTTGATATTTTTTATTTATTTTAACAAGTTTTGTTTTTAAGGTAACAAAAAAATTTTTTTGAGGTTTTTTTTTAGGACTTAATATATGAATTATATTGACAGCGAACAAATGTTTGTATAATATAAAAATGTACATAAGGCACATAACAATGTTCTGACGCCCCATCGTGCCTTACAAAACAAGAAAGAGGTGTAAAAATATGACAATTGAAGAATTAGCCGACGAGTATCAGGCACAATACAAAACTGTATGTGCAAAAATGGACGGGCTCAAGCCGCTTTTATGTATTTATACAGGCAATGATCTTTTACTTTTAAGGCGAAAAATAAAAATGTATTATGATATGGCATGTGAGTGCAAAAGAGTAGCTTCTATACTGCTTAATTATTACGAGGAGGAACAATATGATTGATTTTGTCGAAGAATATATGAGCGATAGAAGCATACCAAATGACGATGGCTTTGATGAACAAAGAATACTGATAAAAGCGATTTCAAAGGTACTGCCGCTGATAATAAAAAATGAGCTCACAGAAAGACAGAATCTCTGTCTCAGAATGTTTTATATTCACGGCAAAAATCAAATGGAAATTGCACGTGAACTAAAATTATCGCAGCCCACTGTAAGCAGACATATTGCTACGGCAAAGTCTATTGTAAACAAATGTCTTTCATACTGCTTTTATTCAGTCAAGCAGGCGAATGAACAGTGGCTTAAAATAGAATAAGCCACTGTTCTATAGCATAACATTTATTGACAGGATAGTCCTGGCAATTTAACGCTACGCCTTAAACAACTGATACAGCAATGGCTGTTTTAAAGACACAGGCAATTAATAAAAACAACAGTTTGAATCAGTCATTATTGCCCGGCCACCATTGCCAACAATTGAAATGCACCTCACAGGATAAATCAGAGTTGTCGCCCTATTTATCTTATGAGGTGCATTGTTTTTTGTTAAAGCTGATATTGGCTAAAATTAAATAAAATCAGTGCATAATAACAGCAATCACAAATAGCAAAGCGTATAATACCGGCTGATGTGCAAGGTAAATCCATAGACTGTTTTTACCGATAAAGGATAGGGATTTGCTATGTTTTTTATACATTATCCCGGGCAAACCTTCATCAACCGCAAGTTTGCCTACAAATGCACCGCACAGGAACATAAATACCCACGGAAAAATCGAAAAATAATCTGCACTGAAAAAGTTGCTGCTGTGAAGACCTAAAGGAGCAAGAAAATCATATTGATACCAGCTGTCAGGAAGACTTATCATACCAAAGCAGAGACTGCGTCTTTCAATATCATAAAACATCAAAAACAAAACAGCTGATACTGACGCACCGATTCTGTAATCAATCTTCTTAATGAGCGGCATCAGAATCCCGGCAATAATCATACAGGCACCAAGGCAATGCAGAATACCAAAATAAATCTCTGCCCCGACAAAACCGAAAAGCGGCATAAGCACAGCTGTAAACAAGGTTATAACACCGCCGCAAACAAGTACTACTACCCCACGCTTAAGTGTATTTCTTGACAGTCTTGAGCACATACCGGAAATTATAATAAATATCGCCCAGAAAATCGGCTGAACCTTACAAAGGTCATCAAACATCTTATATCCCCACTCAAGACCAAGCACATCACCTATATCCAAAAAAGCATGATGAAAAATCATACAAATAATTGCAAATCCTCTTATTTCATCAAGCATATGAATTCTTTTTTTATCTGCAAGCATATCAATGCCAACCTTTCATACCGATTTACAATATTGTACCATAATTGTTTTATATTGTATATATAAAAAGAATATGTTATAATATTAAAATATAAATCCTGAAATCAGAGATTTTTCAGAATGAGGTGTAAAATTTATGAAAGCATTTAACGAAAAGCTCAGTGCAAAGGCATCAACAACCGTAAGTGTCCAAAATACTGCTAAAACAGTTAAATCCGGAAGTCTTGATGTTTTTGCAACACCAATGATGCTTGCACTTATGGAGGAAGCTACATGCATTGCTTGTTCACCGCTGCTTGATGAGGGTGAAACCACTGTCGGCACCTGCGTATCGGTTACACATGACAAGGCAAGCGGAATCGATACTGCCATTACTGCCGATGCTGTGCTTGAAAATGTTGACGGAAGAAAGCTGACTTTTTCAGTACAGGCACAGGATGATAAGGGCGATATCATAGGCAAGGGTACAATTGAACGCTTTGTTGTGCTTGAAGATAAATTTATGAAAAGGGTAAATGGCATATGAGATATAATGCAGTGATTTTTGATTTTGACGGAACTATCTGCGACACAGGCGAGGGCATAATCAAAAGTGCCGCATATGCACTTGATGCTTTCGGCTACAATGTACCTGAACAGAATGAGCTGACCTGCTTCATCGGTCCGCCTCTGCTTGTAACCTTTCAGGAAAAATTCGGGGCGGATGCTGCAAAGGCAGATGAGCTTGTAAAAAAATTCCGTGAACGGTACACGAATAAAGGTGTATTCGAGAGCAAGCTTTATGATGGCATAAAGGAGCTTTTAATCGCACTTAAAAAGGACAATATCAAGCTTGGCATTGCATCATCAAAGCCACAGGATTATATTGAAACACTGCTTGACCATTTTGGTATCAGGTCTTATTTTGATGCTGTGTGCGGCGTAACCTTCACCGCTGACTGTGAATCAAAGATAAGCATAATCAGCAGATGCCAGAAAGCTCTTGAAATACCGGGCAATGAATGTCTTATGGTTGGTGACAAAAAATACGACATTGAGGGCGCAAAAGAAAATATTATTGACTCAGCAGGTGTGCTCTGGGGCTACGGCACTAAATTTGAACACCTTGATGCAGGGGCAAAATTTATTGTTGATAAAATAAACGATATTGAAGCCATTGCACTCGGCTTTTACGAGCAGACCGAGGAAGTACAGGGCATCTTCAGCGGCAATATCATAAATGTTCACAAGGACATAATCACTCTTGTTGACGGGACTGAGGCTGTGCGCGAGGTAGTTGACCATCCGGGCGGAGTTGCAATAGTCGGACTGACAGATAACAATGAGGTGCTTCTGGTAAGGCAGTTCAGATATCCATATAAAGAAACGATTTACGAAATACCGGCAGGCAAGCTTGAAAAGGGCGAGGATCCATTAGAGGCAGGCAAGCGAGAATTCCGAGAGGAATGCGGTGCAACAGCAGAGCATTTTGTACCGTTCGGCGAGCTTTATCCTACTCCCGGCTACTGTGGTGAAATCATACGCCTTTTCTGTGCAACAGGCTTAACCTTCGGTGAGCAGGATCTGGATGAGGACGAATATCTAGATGTTATAAAAATGCCGTTTAGCGACTGTGTTGCAAAAATAATGAACGGCGAAATCAAGGATGCCAAAACGATTATAGGAATACTTAAGCTAAAGGAATTAAAAAAACTATGACAGCCTATCTTGACAATTCAGCAACAACAATGCCATGTGACGAATGTGTTGATGCTGTAACAAATATGCTGAAAAATAAATGGGGCAACCCCTCAAGCCTGCACAGACTTGGCATCGACGCGATGACTGAGGTTATCGGTGCAAGATCTGCGATTGCTGAGTCACTTGGTGTAAAAAGTGAAGAAATCATCTTTACATCAGGCGGTACCGAAGCGAACAATCTTGCAATCTTCGGAGCAGTAAAAGCACGAAAAAGACTTGGCAGCAGGATTGTTACAACTGCCATTGAGCATGAGAGCGTGCTGCAAAGTGTTCAGGCGCTTGAAAAGCAGGGCTTTGAGGTGATTTGGCTCAAGCCTGACAAGCAAGGCAATATAACAAAAGAACAGCTTTTTGATGCAGTCAACCGGGATACCATTCTTGTATCAATGATGTATATAAATAATGAAGTCGGAACGATTATGCCTGTTGAATCCATCAAACGTGCTGTAAAACGTGCTGACTCCCCTGCTCTTATTCACATTGATTGTGTGCAGGCATACGGAAAAACAAGCATAAACGCAAAAAAACTCGGTGCTGATTTAATCACAGTCTCAGCTCACAAAATACACGGTCCTAAGGGTGTCGGTGCTCTTTATGTCAACAAGGAGGCTAACCTTACTGACCAGAATTTTGCACGCACCTTTGGTGGTGAACAGGAAAAGAAAATACGTCCGGGCACGGAAAGTGCACCGCTGATTGCAGGCTTTGGTGCTGCAGTTAAGGCTTTGCCTGCGATTGCCGAGCAGAGAAATCACATTACCGAACTTAACACATACGCAAGACAAAAGCTTGCAAAAATTGAGGGCATCTGCTTTAATAATAAAGAAAGCGCTTCACCATACATTATCAATATCTATATTCCGACTTTTATGAGAAGCCAGACAATTTTGCAGGAGCTGTCAGCAAACTACAATATCTATGTCAGCAACGGCTCAGCGTGTGCAAAGGGTAAAAAAAGCCATGTGCTCACTGCAATGGGACTTGATGACGAAACACTTGACAAAAGCATAAGAATCAGCTTTAGCCGATATAATACAAAAGAGGATATTGACCTTTTGGTAAATGCCTTACAGGAATTAATAATCAAACATCCACGGAGTTAACATATGAAGGAAATTATACTTATCAAAAATGGTGAGCTTACACTCAAGGGACTTAACAGAAACAGCTTTGAGGATATACTCATCAAGAACATGAAAAAAAGACTGAATGATTTAGGCAAATTCGAATTCTCAAAGAGCCAGTCAACAATTATGGTTGACCCTGTTGATGAGGGAATTGACCTTGATGATGCAGCGGACAGATTGTCAAAGGTATTCGGTATTGCCGCGCTTTCGCGTGCGTGTGTGTGCGAAAAGGACTTTGAAAGCATCAAGGCTACTGCTGCTGAATATCTTGAAGAGCAGCTGGAGGATGCAAAAACTTTCAAGGTAAATGCGAAACGCTCTGACAAAAAATTCCCTATGAAATCACCTGAGATTTGCCGTGAGCTCGGAGGACATATTCTTTCAAAGTTCCATAATCTCAGCGTTGATGTTCATAAGCCCGATATTACTGTTACTGTTGAGGTACGTGACAAATATGCCTTTGTACGCGGCAATAACATCAAGGGTGCAGGCGGTATGCCAACAGGCACAAGCGGCAGAGCAGGCATACTTATCAGCGGCGGTATCGACTCTCCTGTCGCAGCATATATGATGGCAAAAAGAGGTATTGAGCTTTGCGCAATTCACTTTGCATCACCGCCATATACCTCAGAGCTTGCCGAAATGAAGGTTCTTGAACTTCTTAAAAGAGTTGCAAAATACTCCGGTGTAATTACAACCTATGTTGTGCCTTTTACAAAAATACAGGAAGCTATACGCGACCTTTGCCCTGAGGAATATTTCACCATCATTATGAGACGAATTATGATGATGATATCAGAAAAAATGGCCGTGTCACAAAACTGCAGTGCGCTTATCACCGGTGAGAGTGTGGGTCAGGTTGCAAGCCAGACGATGTATGCACTCGCCTGCACAGACTGTGCTGTTAATATTCCTGTTTTCAGACCATGTATCGGTATGGATAAGGAAGAAATCATTGCAATCTCAAGAAAGATTGATACATTTGAAACCTCTATCCAGCCATATGAGGACTGCTGCACGGTATTCACGCCAAAGCATCCAAAAACAAGACCGCAGATTGATGATGTTGTTGAGGCAGAAAATAAGATTGAAAATCTTAATGAGCTTATTGAAGATGCAATTCATAATGCGAAAAAGGTGATTATCAGATAATGAGCAATAAGAACGAAAATATGAATGGCAATATGAACAACGATATTGATAATATCCTTTCCGACTTCAAGGAGCAGAAGGATAGAAAAGAGCATATGCCCAACGAGCCGTTGGAGCCGCCAAAAAGACGTGAAAATGCTATTGACTTTGCAAAAACTGAAAATGACGAACCGAGTAAAAAAGCATCAAAAAAGAAAAAAGAGTCCAAAAGCCCTGAAGAGCTTGAGGCAATCAAAGCACAAAAGGCTGAAAGACGTGCAAAGCAAAAGGAAAAAAACAAAGCTTCTTTCGGCAAAATGAAAAAGGTCATTTTTAACAAAAAATTCCTACTGGCACTCGTTGCTGTTATTGCTGTTATTGCACTCATATTCGGTATACGATACGCAATAGATGCAAATAAAGGAGCTTATCTAAAACCGTATCAAAGTAAATATCCCGATGTACAGTTCGAAATTGGTATGCTTGAAAAATACTGCGATATGCTGGGTGAAAATCCCGACACTGTAGGCTATATTGAAATACCCGAGCTGGATTTAAAATCGGCAGTAAGCAGTGATGAAAGCAAATTCCCTTATGCCCAGCCCTGCACCAAAAATGCCGAACAGTTCAACTTTGTTGTATATATGAATGACAACAGCCTTGAAAAGTATTATTCAACTGCCAACGCATATAATAATGCGAGCGGTTATATCACCTATTCCGATTTGTTTAAGGACTATAATTTCAAAGTAGTAGGTGCTTTTTATACAAACACGAAGGCAGAGGATGACAACGGTTATATTTTCCCATACAATATTACAGAAAAAATGACCATTGAATCAGCCTCAGAATATGCATCAAGGCTTGAAAACAGATTCATCTATAATACCGGAGTTAATGTTACAAGGCAAGACACCTTGATAACAATTTCCTGTCCGACAGATTACAGAAATGATTTCAGATTTATTGTAGTAGGTGTTCTGCGAGAGGATACTGACAGCAAATCAACTGCCACCGAGAAAACCGATATACGTTATCCACAAGTTATTTTTGATGAAATGGAAAAGGATAATCCATACAAATACGCATCAAAATGGTATCCTGAAATTGTAATCACAAATAATGAAGGTGAACAGGAAACCATACGAAAAACAATTGATGATTATAAATAATATAGAATCATAACCACCAGTTGAACTGGTGGTTTGCACAGGCCCTATAAGGGCCGCCTA
>CAMWPJ010000053.1 GCA_947176035.1 uncultured Clostridia bacterium
TTTTTATTTAAGTAATGATAATTAACAAAACTCCTGAAGGGCGGATAAAGCTCTTCAGGAGTTCTTTTATATTTTAAATTATACCTCTATTACAGTTGGTGAATGCTTTGTATACTGTAAAAATTCATTAAAAATATCATTAGTTTTTACTTTCATATATCCTGTTGTAGTTCCGTCGCTGCAGCCGTAATACTCTTCATTCAGAACATCATTATCAATTACTATTCTGATTTTATTTTCACTGTCAAGCAGGGCACCGAAAATAGTTGTTGCACCTATTTTTACACCTACCATTTCAAGCAAAAGCTCCTCGGGTGCAAAGGATACACGCGAAATTCCGAGTGCTTGACTGAAATCCTTTGTTACAAAAGGTTTATCATCGGTGGTTATAAACAGATAAAAGCTTGTTTTCTGTCTATTGCAGAGAAAAAGCGTTTTAACAACTTTGCAATTCAGCTTTTCTCCTATTGCGATACAGTCTTCCATTGTTATCGCTTCATCGGTATCTACTCTTTCAAATGGGATGTTCAGTTGCTGTAATGTATTGTATACCTGTTCTTGCAGGGGTGTTTTAAATATTTTTGGTGCAGATGTTATTATTTCACTGACATTTATCATAATGCTTCTCCCTGTTGATTTTTTACATATTATAGCACATAATTTATATTGGCAAAAGAGCCTGTACTGCAATTTTTTGATAAAAGAGTATGTGCAAATTAATATTTTTACTTTACAAAGAATAAATAATGTTGTATATTATTGGCGGATGGTATTCTGCTGAAACCGTACCGTGCTTAATATTTTATTCATACTGTCTTATGACATAGGGTAATGATTTTTAATCATTGCCTTTAAAACCTATAACATTTTGTATAGGATTTTGAGGGTATAAGTAGGTGGTATGATGAACTATGAAAATTTATCTATAGGTTTTATTGGTGCGGGCAGAGTAGGTTTTACTCTTGGCCGCTATTTTTATGAGAAAAAGCTGACTTTGTCGGGCTATTTCAGCCAAAGCTATGAAAGTGCCTGCAAGGCTGCCGATTTCACCTTCAGTAAATCCTATAAAACAATCAAAGAGCTTGCAAAAGAGAGTCGGCTGATATTTATTACGGTGCCTGACTCAGACATTTGTGATGTTTATTTACAGCTTAAGCAATATGATTTAACGGATAAAATATTATGTCACTGCAGCGGCGCATTGTCCGCTGAGGTTTTTGATGGAATAGAATCACTCGGTGCATATGGCTATTCTGTACATCCTGCATTTGCAGTAAGTGATAAGCTTAATTCGTACAGAGAAATTTCAAATGCCTTTTTCACAGTCGAGGGCAGCAGTGAAAAATTGTATGTTATCAAAGAACTTTTCAATAGGCTTGGGAATCCGTATCAGATAATAAGTGCTGAAAATAAATGTAAATATCATGCCTCTCTTGTAATGTCAAGCAATTTGGTTATAGCTCTTTACCACATTGCCTCCGTTTTACTTGAGGAATGTGGTTTTTCTGATTTTACGGCACAGCAGGTGATGACTCCTCTGTTTCTTAACAATGCACAGTCCGTGTGTGCCAAGGGGTGTTCGGATGCTTTGACAGGTCCTGTTGACAGAAATGATATTTCTACAATAGAAAAACATTTGTCGGTGCTTAATAATAATTCTGTTTCAGAATTATACAAACTGCTTTCAGCTGAATTGCTTAAAATTTCACGGCAGAAATATCCCGACAGAAATTATGATGAATTAGAAAAAATACTCGGTAAGGAGCTGAAAATATAAATGAAAAATACCGTTCTGACCTTTGCAAAGGCAAAGCAGGATAAAACAAAAATATCAATGCTTACAGCATATGATTATTCCACAGCCAAGCTGATGAATGCTGCAGGTATCAATTCAATACTTGTCGGCGATTCACTCGCTAACGTTATGCTTGGGTATGAGGATACTGTATCTGTTACTATGGAGGATATGATACATCATACAAAAGCAGTGGCAAGAGGTGCTAAGGATGCACTTGTTATAGCAGATATGCCCTTTATGTCTTATCAGACCTCTGTGTATGATGCTGTAGTTAATGCCGGCAGACTTATGAAGGAGGGCAGAGCAAATGCTGTTAAGCTTGAGGGCGGTAAAGCGGTTTGCCCCCAGATTAAAGCGATTGTTGATGCAGGTATACCCGTGTGTGCTCATATAGGTTTGACACCACAGTCCATTAATGCTCTGGGCGGCAACAGAGTTCAGGGTAAGACTGAAGATGCTGCCAAAAAATTACTTGAGGATGCACTTGCAGTTCAGGAGGCAGGAGCTTTTGCCGTTGTGATTGAGGCAGTACCCGAAAAGCTTGCAGGTCTTATTACAAGCAGACTTGATATTGTTACAATCGGCATTGGAGCCGGTAATGGCTGTGATGGTCAGGTGCTTGTTTATCAGGATATGCTTGGTATGTTTTCGGATTTCACACCAAAATTTGTTAAGAAATATGCTAATCTCGGTGAAGTGATGACAGCCGCATTCAAGCAATATGACGAAGAGGTTAAGAATACTGCTTTCCCGTCGGCTGAGCATACATATAAAATTGATGATGAAATTATAGAAAGGCTTTATTAGAACAAAACCAATTAAAGCAGGTGATAATTATGATTAATATTGTTCATACAGTTAGTGAAGTAAGACAACAGGTTAATGAGTGGAAAAAACAGGGATTTACAATAGGCTTTGTTCCGACAATGGGATATCTTCACGAAGGGCATCAGAGTCTTATTAAAAAAGCAGTTGAGGATAATGACAGAGTCGTTGTAAGTGTTTTTGTTAATCCAATGCAGTTTGCACCTAATGAGGATTTGGAAAGCTACCCGAGAGATTTGCAGGCGGATGCTAAGCTTTGTGACGAAACAGGTGCAAATCTGATTTTTAATCCTGAGCCGGAGGAAATGTATGCAGATGGCTTTTGTTCATTTGTTGATATGAACGGTCCTACTGCTGAGCTTTGCGGCAAAAGCAGACCTATCCATTTCAGAGGAGTATGCACGGTTGTAAATAAGCTGTTCAATATTGTGACGCCTGACAGGGCATATTTTGGGCAGAAGGATGCACAGCAGCTTGCTGTTATCAAGCGAATGGTTAAGGATCTGAATATACCGATTGAGATTGTCGGATGTCCTATTATAAGAGAAACTGACGGCTTGGCAAAAAGCTCACGCAATACATATCTTAATGAAGACGAAAGAAAAGCGGCTCTCATTTTAAGCAAAACCATTTTTATGGGTCAGGAGCTTATAAAAAATGGTATGACTGATGCTAAGGAATTAGTATCGCTTATGAAAAAGAATATTGAGACTGAGCCTCTTGCAAAAATTGACTATGTTGAGGTGGTTGATTTTGACGATATTTCCATCAAGAATATTATAGGAGATAATACACTCGTTGCGATGGCTGTTTATATCGGCAAAACAAGATTGATTGATAACTTTATTGTGGAGAGATATAGGATATGTTAGTTAATATGCTCAAGGGTAAAATTCACCGGGCCACGGTTGTTCAGGCGGAGCTTGATTATGTCGGCAGTATTACTGTTGATGAGGAACTTTTAGAAGCAGCAGGAATATATGAGTATGAGCAGGTGCAGATTGTAGATGTCAATAACGGGAATCGTTTTGAAACCTATACAATTGCAGGCGAGAGAGGCAGTGGATTGATTTGCCTGAATGGTGCTGCTGCAAGGCAGGTTCAGGTTGGTGATAAAATCATAATCATGGCTTATGCTATGATGAATGAGGAGGAAATCAAGGCTAATCCTCCAAAGGTTGTTTTTGTAGATGATAATAACAGAATTGCGAGAACAACAAATTACGAGAAACACGGATTGTTAAAGGATATGGATTGATATGTTAAAGGGTAAAACAATAGTATTAGGTATAACAGGCAGTATTGCTGCATACAAAATGGCGAATGTTGCAAGTACACTTGTTAAAGAAGGCGCTGATGTACATGTGGTTATGACTGAAAACGCAACGAATTTCATAAACCCTATAACCTTTGAAACGCTTACGAATAACAAATGTCTTGTTGATACCTTTGACAGGAATTTTCAGTTCCATGTTACTCACGTATCGCTTTCGCAGAAAGCAGATGTTGTTCTTATTGCACCTGCATCTGCGAACATTATCGGCAAGCTTGCAAATGGCATTGCAGATGATATGCTCAGTACAATGGCACTTGCCGCAAGCTGTAAAATTATTATTGCACCTGCTATGAATACACATATGTATCAGAATAAAATTGTTCAGGATAATCTGAAAAAGCTCATTGATTACGGCTTTGAAATCATTAAGCCTGCTGTGGGCAGACTTGCCTGTGCGGCAGTTGGCGAGGGTAAACTGCCTGATGAGGAGATTCTGCTTGAATATATCAGACAGGAAATTGAATTTGACAAGGATATGACAGGACTTAGGGTGCTTGTAACAGCAGGACCTACAGTTGAAAAAATTGACCCTGTAAGATATATTACGAATCATTCGAGTGGTAAAATGGGTTATTCTATTGCTGATATTGCTTTAAAACGCGGTGCAGATGTTACACTTGTAACAGGTCCTACTCATATAAAAGCACCTGTGCTTGCTGATGTTGTTGATGTTGAGTCAGCACAGGATATGTATTATGCTGTTATGGATAGGATTAATGATTGTGATATACTCATTAAAGCCGCAGCAGTGGCAGATTACACAATAGCGAATATCAGCAGTGAGAAGATAAAAAAGAATGACGGACGCTTAACGCTTGAGCTTTCAAGAACGAATGATATTCTAAAAGCAGCAGGGCAGAGTAAAAAGAACAATCAGGTTATCTGTGGCTTTTCAATGGAAACAAGCAATCTTATAGAAAATTCGGCTGAAAAGCTTAAATCAAAGAATTGCGATATGATTGTCGCAAATAATCTTAATGATAAGGGTGCAGGCTTTGGTATTGATACAAACAAGGTTACTCTTATAACATCTGATGATATGGTTAGTCTTGATGTGCTTTCAAAAAAAGAGGTTGCTGTTAAGATTCTTGATAAAGCGGTTGAAATTTATAAAATCAAAAATGGGGAATAGCAAGTGATACTCGCAGTAGATGCAGGAAATACAAATATTGTTGCCGCTCTTATGAATAACGGCAATGTCATAACCGAATATCGCTATAATACAGATAAAGACAAGGATTTTGAATATCATAAGAATCACCTTGAAAGGCTTGTTCGGAACCGGACAATAGACAGTGTGATTATCTCATCGGTTGTGCCTGAAATTAATTTTCGTCTTGATACAGCGTGTGTTCAGTTAACAGGTGTATCACCGAAATTTATCAGCTGTGATATGGCAACCGGTCTTGATATTAAATATGACAATCCGCAAAAGCTTGGTGCTGATTTGATATGTGCAGCTGCCGGTGCAGTTAAAAAGTATGGAACTCCAGTGATAGTTGTTGATATTGGTACGGCGACTACCTTTTCAGTTGTTAACGAAAATAATGAATATCTCGGCGGACTGATTGCACCGGGTCCCTATACATCAATGAGGGCACTTGCCTCAATGGCGTCTCAGCTTAGTGAGACTGAGCTTGACCTTACGGATAACGTAATCGGCACAAATACAGCAGAATGTATTAAGATAGGTACGCTCACGGCACATTCAGCCATGCTTGATGGTATGCTGGACAGGGTGATGTCAACTCTTGACACAGCCGATATCAAGTTGGTTGCAACAGGCGGCTTTGCACAGAAGATAACCTCAATGTGTACACATAAAATCATTTGTGATGTTCACCTTATTTTTACCGGATTGTATGAATTGTATAGGCTCAATAGGCTATAATATAATAACAGGCTGTCTCTTATTCGAGACAGCCTGTACTGTTTTATGTCTATTTAATTATTAATAAGATATTTACTTTGCGAAACAATTGTTTTTACTGCACTTACTGCTACGATTATTCCTATTACAATTGAAAGTATGCTGTCAATTGCAAAGTTTATTTTAACGGAAAGGGTCAGGCTGAGCAGTGTTGAAATTGTAATGGCACAATCGAGAAAGCTGTCCATTATCAAGGTTTTATAAACAGGTGACGGATGTTTTTTGTTGACATAAATATAAACAATACCCATAATCAGCTTGACTAAAGCCGTCACAGCAATCAGCACTGCATATGATTTCAGATAAGAAATCTGAACGGGGTACATCAATCTTTCAAGTCCGTTATATGCAAAGTATGCACCCGTAACTGCCAAAATCAATCCAATCACAAATGACGCAAGCGCCTGTGCACGGCTGCTTTTAATTTCACTGAGCTTAATTGTTAATATAAATCCTGCCAAAGCGATTATGCAGGACAATGTGTCACCCAGATTATTTATTCCGTCGCAGTAAATTGCGAGCGAGCCTGAGCTGATACTGACATATAGTTTTATTAAAAATAAAGCAAAGTTCATCGCAAATCCGAATATTGCTGTTTTAATTCCTGTTTTACCCATTTTGTCACCACCTGATTGATAGTTTATCATAATTTATGCAAAATACCAATATAATTTTTATCTTATTACATATTTTATTTTTATTGAAAATAAATGCCGCAGGCTGTATAATAACTATTGGAGTGATTATATGGGAAGTAATATTAATAATAAATGTGACTGTACTGCAATTGACGAGGCAATTGTAAAGGATATAAAAGACACTATGACTTGTGATAGTGAAATTGCAAATCTTTCAAATCTGTTCAAGGTACTTGGCGACCCTACAAGAGCTAAAATTGTAATGGCTCTTGATAAGCGTGAAGTATGTGTATGTGATTTGTCAGTAGCACTTAATATGACTAAATCTGCAGTCTCACATCAGCTTGCTGTTTTAAAGGCAAGTAATATCGTAAAATCAAGACGTGACGGCAAGCATATTTATTACAGCTTTGATGATGATCATATTACTACGATTATCGAAATTGCTGATGAGCATATAAAGCATAGGAATTAACATTCGTAAATTTTACAATAGAATAGCATATTATTAAGAATAAGGTTTCGGATTTTATTATAGCTGAAATGTTATTCTTATTTTTTTTGAAAAACTATTGACAATTGAATAATTGTTCAACTATAATAAGAATAACAGATGAATGGTTGTTCAACTGTTTTACAATAATATTTATTTGAAAGGAATAATTACTATGAAAAAAACTTATAAAATCGAGGTTGATTGTGCGAACTGTGCAGCTAAAATGGAGGAGGCTGCTAAACATACTGTTGGTGTTGCTGATGCAGTAGTGTCATTTATGACACAGAAAATGAAGGTTGAGTTTGACGATGGTGCTGATGTAAGTGCTGTTATGAATCAGGTAGTAAAAAACTGCAAAAAAGTAGAGGATGACTGCGAAGTCTATATCTGAGGAGGCATGATGTATGAATAACAAGCAAAAAAAGGTTTTGTTTCGCATTATAATTTCTGCTGTGCTTTTAGTCGCAGTCAAAATGCTGTGCTCATATATAGAATTGAATTCATATTTTGAATTACTGTTGTACCTTATACCGTATCTGGTTATCGGATATGATATTTTAAAAAAAGCAATCAAGGGTATTTTCAAAGGGCAGGTGTTTGATGAGAATTTCCTTATGGCGGTTGCGACAGTTGGCGCTATGGTACTTGGCGAATATCTTGAGGGTGCAGCGGTTATGCTGTTTTATCAGATAGGCGAGCTTTTTCAAGGAATCGCCGTTGGTAAAAGCAGAAAAAATATATGCTCGCTTATGGATATCCGACCCGATTATGCCAATGTTGAGCTTGACGGGAAGTTAGAAAAGGTTGATCCCGATGATGTTGAAATCGGAACTGAAATTATTGTTAATCCAGGTGAAAAGGTGCCCATTGACGGTGTTATAACAGACGGTGTAACTACACTGGATACAAGTGCATTGACAGGTGAAAGTGTACCAAGGGGTGCGAAAGTCGGCGATGAAATAATCAGCGGCTCAATTAATCTTTCCGGTAAGATAAAAATGAGAACCACTAAAGAATTCGGCGATTCAACGGTTTCAAAAATACTTGATTTGGTTGAAAATTCAAGTATGAAAAAATCAAAGTCTGAAAATTTTATAACAAAATTTGCAAAATATTATACTCCTGCTGTTTGTATCAGTGCACTGACACTTGCAATTTTACCGCCTGTAATCAGACTTATTGCAGGATATGATGCAATGTGGGGGGAGTGGGTAATCCGAGCACTTACCTTCCTTGTAATCAGCTGTCCGTGTGCACTTGTCATTTCAATTCCGCTCAGCTTTTTTGCCGGAATTGGATGTGCGTCAGCCAACGGAATTCTTGTTAAGGGTTCAAATTATCTTGAAGCACTTTCGGACGCCAAATATGTAGTGTTTGATAAAACAGGCACATTGACCAAGGGCATTTTTGAAGTTACTGCTCTTTATCCGTCTGATACCTTTGATAATAACAGCCTTATTAAATACGCTGCATATGCTGAAAGTGCATCAAGTCATCCTATCAGTCTTAGTCTCAAAAAGTTCTATTCCAAGGAAATAGATACGGCTTTGATAAGTGACGTGAATGAGATTGCCGGTCATGGTATTTGCGCTTGTGTTGATGGCAAAAATGTATTTGCAGGCAATATCAAATTGATGAAGCTGAATGGTATTGTTGTTAATAAGCAGTATGATAACGGCACAGTTGTTTATGTTGCGGTTGATGGTGTTTATGCAGGCTGCATTGTTATTTCGGATGTTATTAAGGATACATCAAAATCAGCTATTGAATCACTGAAAAGGTGCGGAGTCAAAAAGACTGTTATGTTAACAGGTGATTCACAAAAGACAGCGCAGACTGTTGCAAAGCAAATCGGCATTGACGAGGTATATGCTGAGCTTTTGCCTGCTGATAAGGTTGAAGCGGTTGAAAGACTGCTTGAAGAAAAAGCAAAAAAAGAAAAGCTTGTTTTTGTTGGTGATGGTATTAATGATGCACCGGTTTTATCACGTGCTGATATTGGCATTGCAATGGGTGCACTCGGATCGGATGCGGCAATTGAGGCGGCAGATATTGTGCTTATGGACGATGACCCTGCTAAAATCTCGCTTGCATCTAAAATATCCATTCACACGCTGAAAATTGTTAAGCAGAATATTGTGATAGCACTTTTGGTCAAGGCTGTGTGTCTTGTGCTCGGTGCATTGGGAATAGCAAATATGTGGGTTGCTGTTTTTGCAGACGTTGGTGTTATGGTGATTGCTGTATTAAATGCAATCCGTGCTCTGAAAATAAAGTGAATATTGAATAGAAAAAGGCAGGGTGTCATTCTGACACTCTGCCTTTTAGATGGTCTTTATTAATTTTAATAGTCAGTATAAATTGTTTGAATTTTATGCATTAGCTAACTGCTTCTGCTTTTCAATATCCTTCTTAAAGAGCAGCTTGAATACGGCTCTTACAAACGGCTGAATGAAGAACAGCTGTGTGAAAAAGGCGAATGGGAAATTGAAGCATACGAGCTTTAACCAGTTTGCGAGTAAGGTCCATATTGAAAAATCGCTGTAATATGGATAATAGAACCAAGCCGCTAAAAAGCTCATTGCAGGGCACATTAAGCCTACTGTTGCACAAATAATTGCTGTCTCAAATATAACCGGGTTTGTTTTTCTGATATCAAATACCTTGCTTGCAAGCTTGAATGAGCATGGACTTCCCATTACACATTCAAGTGCATACGCGCATACAAACTCAATAAGAATAATGGCCCATATTGGCAGCATCTTGCCAAACATATAAACTCCGCCCTGAGCATTGATTGCGTGGATAACGCTATCCTCTCCTGTAATGTTCATTAGAGTTGTTCCGTTGACTACATAAAGACTGTAAAAAACATAGGCGTGTACTGTGATAACTACAGTAATTAAAGCAAAGACCATTCTTTGAAATTGATTTCTAGGCATAACTTTCCTCCGATTTGACTAAATTTTGACATAAAAAAAGCAAGTAACCGCAATAGCATATAAAATCACGTGTTACATAATTACCGTAATCAGATTTACATGCTAAGCATTACTTGTGTCGTCTATGTCTGTTTATTAATTTTTGCAACGCTGATTATACCAAAAGAGATTGCAAAAAGTCAAGCATAAATATTTGTAAATTTAACGTTTTTCGTATAAATGTAAATTTGTGTTTAATCTTTGAATATAATTATTCGGAGGGATATTATGACTGTAAATAATTTTGATTGTGTAGAGTCCAAACTGATATCGATGCTCAAAGCAGGTCCGCAGGCAGCAGCTCAACTGAGAGGCAGCGATGCCTATGAAAGTATTTCGGGTTCGGTTAAGTTTTATAAAACCGCAAACGGAGTGGTTGTTTATGCTGTTGTGACAGGCTTGCCGTGTGTAAACAGCTTTAATGGCTTTCATATTCATGAGGGCGGTTCCTGCAGCGGTAATGCAGATGATCCATTTGCAGATGTTATGGGGCATTATAATCCTAAGGATGCTGCACATCCAAATCACGCAGGTGATTTGCCGCCGCTTTTAAACAATAACGGCAATGCAATTTCACTGTTTCTGACTGACAGATTCAATGTTGAGCAAATAATAGGCAGAACCGTTATTATTCATGATAAGTACGATGATTTTACAACGCAGCCATCAGGCAATTCGGGCAAAAAAATTGCCTGTGGTGAAATAAAAAACTGTTGATTGAATTGTATTGAAAGTAAAGCTTGGTTATGTTATTATAAAGCTGTTCTGATACTTGCATTGACAAATTGTGCATGCAAAATAAAATTCAGAGCCGAGGTAATTATGCTTGAAATTAAAAATAAAGAGTTTTATATGGATGGAAAACCTTTTAAAATTTATTCAGGTGCAATGCATTATTTTCGTATTCTTCCCGAATATTGGGAGGATAGGCTGACAAAGCTTAAGCTTGCCGGCTTTAATACGGTTGAGACTTATGTTTGCTGGAATCTGCACGAGCCAAAGCCGAATGAATTTTGCTTTGACGGAATGCTTGATATTGTAAGATTTGTTGAGACAGCTAAAAAGGTTGGTTTATACTGTATTGTCCGTCCGGGTCCTTACATATGTGCTGAATGGGATTTTGGCGGTCTTCCGGCTTGGCTTTTAAAGGATAAGAATATGCAGATTCGCTGCTGCTATCCGGATTATCTTGCATGTGTTGAAAGGTTTTATAAGACACTTCTGCCTAAACTTGTTTCGCTGCTTGAGACGAATGGCGGCAATATCATTGCAATGCAGGTTGAAAATGAATATGGCTCATATGGCAATGACAAGGAATATCTGCGTTTTGTTGAAAATCTGATGAGAGACTGCGGTATTGATGTATTGTATTTTACATCAGACGGCAATTGGAAAAATATGCTTTCCGGCGGTTCGCTCCCTCATATTTATAAGGTACTTAATTTCGGCTCTAAGGCTAAAACCGCTTTTGGTTGCCTTAAGGATTTTGAAAATAACGGTCCGAATATGTGCGGCGAATTTTGGTGCGGCTGGTTTGACCATTGGCGTGATATTCACCATACAAGAAATGCTGCATCTGTTGGTAAGGAGATTAAGGATTTTATTGATATTGGTGCAAGCTTTAATTTTTATATGTTCCACGGCGGTACTAATTTTGGATTTACGGCAGGTGCAAACCACAACCCAGGCAAGGGCTATGAACCAACAATTACAAGCTATGATTATTGTGCCCTGCTTAATGAATGGGGTGATTATACCCCTGCATATCACGAGGTAAGAAAAATACTTTGCGAAAATCAGGGTATCGAAATGAAAAAGCTCCCGCCGTCACCTGCTCTTCAATCAATCGGTGAGGTCAAACTCACTAAGTTTGCACCGCTTTTTGATAATCTTAGTAATATTGCGGATAAGTATAGAACAGCTGTGCCTGAAAGCATGGAGTATTTCGGTCAGAATTTCGGCTTGATTTATTATGAGACGATTCTGAGCGGCAAGTATGATATATCACCGATATCATTTAGAGATGTTCATGATTTTGGCTATGTATATTTTGATTCAAAACTGAAAAAACGAATTGACAGAACCGAATATACTGCCCCCAAAAGGGGACTTAAGGCTCTTTTAGGCTTGAAGAAAGAAGAAAAATTTCTTATGCCTGCACTGAACGGTGACAGAAAAATCGGTGTTCTTGTTGATGCTATGGGCAGAGTGAATTACGGCGAGCATATGATCGACCGTAAGGGAATGACTGATATCTATATCGGCAATCAAAGGCATATGGGTTATGATGTTTATACCATGCCGCTTGATAATCTCGAAAAGCTTGAGTATACCTCAAAATCAAACAGTTTGCCTGTGTTTATGAAGAGTGAATTTATTGCTTCATCAAATGATGATTGCTTTGTTCATCTTGATGGCTTCAAGAAAGGCTATGTATGGATTAACGGCTTTAATCTTGGCAGATATTGGAGCGTGGGTCCGCAAAAATCACTTTATCTGCCGGGTGCCTTGCTTAAGGATAAAAACGAAATTATTGTTCTTGAAATGGAAGGCTTTAATAAGCCGGTGATTTCTATTCTTGATAAGCATAATTTAGGTTGATTTTTTGTGAAAGAGAATTCATTATGCAGGATGCTGTTTCAGCGATTATAAGTAAAATAAAAAAACTTGATAAAGAGCAGTGCATTGTTGCAATTGACGGCAGATGTGCCGCAGGCAAAACGACGCTTGCAGATTCTTTGAACAGTGTTTTAGGCTGCAGTATTATTCATATGGATGATTTTTTTCTGCAGCCATATCAGAGATGCGAAGCACGGCTAAACGAAATCGGCGGCAATATTGATTATGAACGATTTTTGGATGAGGTTATACTGCCGCTTAAAAGCAAAAAGGCTTTCAGCTATCGTTCATTTGATTGCCATACTATGGGTTTTGGCAAAAAGGTTAACATCGTGCAGACAGATGTGATTGTTGTTGAGGGCTCATATTCCTGTCATCCTAAATTTGCTGATATTTATGATTTGAAAATTTTTATAGATATTGATAAAAAAGAGCAGATCAGCCGTATTGAAAAACGAAATGGCAGTGAACAGCTTTCTCAATTTATAAATAGATGGATACCGCTTGAGGAAAAGTTTTTTGATTATAATAAAATCAAAAATAAAAGTGATATGGTATTTGAAATTAAATAAAATAAAATGCACATACTTTCTAGTTAAATTAAAAGAAATGGATTGCCTCTTCTCATATGGACACTCAGTGCTGGAGCTATGGAGCAATTCCTCCTCTAAAGATCTGATTCTAATCTCACACAGGGGGCTTCCATGTGCTCCCAGATGTCATCTCTACCAAGCCAAGCCAAGAGCTGACTTAGCAAGCTAAGTATTCTTGTTCCCATGATATCCAGCTATAGCTCTTCTTTCCCTC
>CAMWPJ010000054.1 GCA_947176035.1 uncultured Clostridia bacterium
ATCCTTATGAGCTTCAAAAGCTTTTTGCAATGATGGTTGAAGACGGCTGTGAATACTGTGTCATGGAGGTATCATCGCAGGCACTCGCACAGGGCAGAGTAAACGGTCTTCGCTTTGCACTCAGTGCTTTTACGAATCTTACGCAGGATCATCTTGATTATCATAAAACATGGGAAAACTATTTCGAATCCAAGAGAATTCTTTTTGAAAATTCAGACATTGCCGTAACAAATGCTGATGATGAAAATGGTTTAAGAATTATTGACGGACTTGAATTTGATAAGGTTATAACCTATGCAGTAAACACCAATTCAGCAAGCTATATCGCAAAGAATGTATCATTTAAACCAAATGGTGTTGAATATGAGCTTGTTGGTGATAATATAGGCAGATGTATCTGCCCAATTCCCGGCAGATTTTCAGTTTATAATTCGCTTTGTGCCGCAAGCTGTGCACTTGCACTCGGAATAAGCTTTAAAGAGGTGCTGCATGCAATCGGTAAAACAAAGGGCGTGAAAGGCAGAATAGAGGTTGTTCCTAACGGCGGACGCGATTACACAATAATCATTGACTATGCACATTCTCCAGATGGTCTTGAAAATATAATTTCTTCATTAAGAGAAATTGCCAAAGGCCGAGTAGTTACCCTGTTCGGCTGCGGCGGTGACAGGGATAAATCTAAAAGACCTAAAATGGGTAAAATTGCCGCAGAGCTTTCCGATTTCTGCATTGTTACATCGGATAATCCGCGTTCGGAAAATCCATCTGAAATCATCAAGGATATTCTTGTCGGCATGCAGGGTATAACAACGCCTTATGAGGTTGTTGAAAACCGTAAAGATGCAATTGCCTATGCAATCAAAAATGCGCAGAAGGATGATATAATTCTTCTCGCAGGCAAGGGCCACGAAACCTATCAGATTCTGCCAACCGGCACAATTCATTTTGACGAAAGAGAAGCAGTTGCTGAAATTCTCAGCACTATGGATTAATATGAACAAATTGAAATTAAGTGAAATAGCAAATGCCTGTGCAGGAACCTTTAACAATGACTGCGAGATAAATGGTGTTTGTATAGATACAAGAAAAATAACCGACGGCTGTCTTTTTATCTGCATCAAGGGCGAGCGCTTTGACGCACATCAGTTTGCACAGGAGGCACTTGATAAGGGTGCTGCAGCCGTAATGATTCACAGTGATATTAAGGTAAACGGTAATTATGTTAAGGTTGAAAATACTTCAAAAGCACTTCTTGATTTGGGTGGTTACTACCGTTCGAAATTCAATATTCCGCTTGTCGGTCTTACGGGCTCTGTAGGCAAAACTACTACTAAGGAATTTACCTATCTTGTGGTCAATGCCAAGTACAATGCAATTAAAACGCTGGGCAATCTCAATAACGAAATCGGTCTGCCGCAGATGCTTTTCAATCTTGACGATTCAACACAGGCAGCAGTTATAGAGATGGGTATGAACCATTTTGGTGAGATACACAGACTGACAACAGCTGCAAAGCCTACCATTGCACTTATCACAAATGTTGGCACATCGCATATAGAAAATCTCGGCTCACGTGAAGGTATATTGGAAGCTAAGCTTGAAATACTTGACGGACTTGAAAAAGGTTCACCGCTGATTTTGAATGGTGATAATGATATGCTGAAAACCGTAAAAAATGATGATTATAAAATTGTTTTCTATGGTATTGAAGATGGTGATTTCAAAGCAGAAAATATTACGCAGGATAATGACCAAACAGCTTTTGACATTGTTTATTTCGGCAAAAGACAGCGTGTTGTTATTCCTACAATCGGAATACATAATGTCTATAACGCTTTGGCAGCCTTTGCAGTCGGATATTTTCTTGATATAGACTCTCAAATGTGTGCTGATGCATTGGCACAGTATGTCCCTGAAGGTATGAGACAAAAGTCTGTATCTTACGGCGGAATAACCTTTATTGAGGATTGCTACAACGCAAGTCCGGATTCGATGAGAGCAGCAATCCATACGCTTGCAGATACAAAGAGCAATAAAAAAATTGCTGTTCTTTCCGATATGCTGGAGCTTGGTGATTATTCGATACAGGCACACAGCGAGGTCGGTAAAATGGCTGCAGATGCTGGCGTTGATTATCTGTTTACAGTCGGCGAAATGAGCAAATATATCAACAGCAGTGCTAAGGAAAACGGGCTTGAAAATGCTTTTCACTTTGACAGCAAGGAGGAACTTGCTGATAAACTGCTTGAAATTCTTCAGACAGGTGATGCTGTAATTTTTAAAGCATCACGCGGAATGAAGCTTGAGGATGTAATCCATAACGTATATGACAGGTGGGGAAAATAAATGAATACTACAATTTCTTTAATCATAAGTATTGTAATTTCTTTTGGAATTACAGCTGCGCTCGGATTTGTTATTATACCTTGGCTAAGAAAGCTTAAATTCGGACAGACTATTTTAGAGATAGGTCCGAGTTGGCATAAGTCAAAGCAGGGCACACCGAATATGGGCGGACTGATGTTTATAATCGGCATAACGCTTTCCTTGGCAGTAACTTGTCTGACGGTACATCTTGCAGGCGGAAGCCTTGAAAGCAGTTATTCGGAAATTATGAACGGACGTGAGCTTGTATTGCTTATTGCCGGTATTGTGCTTGCACTCGGTTTTGGTGTTGTCGGTTTTACAGATGACTTTATCAAAATTAAGCTAAAGAGAAATGAAGGTCTTTCAGCTAAGCAGAAGACTCTCGGTCAGCTTGTTATGACCTTCGGATATATTTTAACGCTCTGGCTTTCACATAACACAAGCTGGTATATTCCTTTTATAGGTACTGTTAATTTTGAAAAAAATGTGTTCACTGCAATTGTATTTTGGGTGATTTCATTTTTCATCGTATATGGCTGTGTAAACTCTGTTAATCTTACAGATGGTATTGACGGACTTTGCTCTTCTGTTACAACAACGGTTGCAATTTCATTTATTCTTATCGGATTTATGCAGGACTTTACAGGACTTAAGCTTTTTGCAGGTGCATTGCTTGGCGGCGTTCTTGGCTTCCTGTGCTGGAACTGGAATCCGGCTAAAACCTTTATGGGCGATACGGGTTCATTATTCCTCGGCGGAATGGTTGTTGCACTTGGCTATCTTTGCAAATGTCCGCTTATTCTTCTGCCAATCGGTATTGTCTATGTTTGCGAGACGATGAGTGACATTATTCAGATTGGTTATTTCAAAATCACACACGGCAAACGTATTTTTAAAATGGCTCCTATTCATCATCATTTTGAAATGTGCGGCTGGAAGGAAAAGAAAATCTGTTTTGTATTTTCCTTTGTTAATTTAATTGGTTGTGCAGTCGGTGTGGCATTACTGTATTTCGGTAATTTTAATAATTAGTAAACTCAATTATTGTTTATCCAATGGTTGCTACACTAAACAATAATTTATAATAAAAATTAAATTCTGAAAGGAGTGTTAGTATGCCTGAGAGCTTGTCAAAAAACAATTCCAAAATAATAAAGACAAACAAAAAAAAGTCCAAGGGCATCAGCAAGGACGATATATTCATTACAGGCAGCATTGATATACCACTGCTTGCATTTACAATTGCTCTGTTAACAATCGGACTTATAATGCTCTTTTCAGCATCCTATCCATACGCCTACTATAAAACGGCAAATCATGATTCCTATTATTTTTTCACACGTCAGTTCATCTTTACAATAGTCGGCCTGGTGGCTATGTTTATTATGTCAAAGATAAATTATAAGTGGCTTAAGGTTTTTGTGATACCTCTTCTTGCAGTTACAATCCTGTTGCTTATTATTGTTCTTTTTTACCATACAAATATTCCGGGTGCAGACGGCGGCAGCTTTAAAAGATTTATTCCGCTTCCCGGTGGACTTACATTTCAGCCGTCCGACCTTGCTAAGTTTACATTGATACTGACCTTTGCATCCTATATAAGTGATTACTATAATAAAATGAATAAGTTTAAATATGGTATTGCGTATCCTCTTGGAATTATTGCTGTTTTCTGCGGTCTGATTTTCCTTGAGCATCATATGTCCTGTACAATATTGATGTTTCTTATCGGTGCAACACTTATGTGGGCAGGCGGCAGCGACTGGAAGCTGTTTGCATTCGGTGCGGCTGTTCTTGTACTTGTTGTATTTATGGTAATTACTTTTCCTGAGCTGCTTGAAAACTATGCAGGTGAAAGAGTAAGGGCATGGCTTGATAAAGATTATTCCCCCGGTGATAAAAGGTGGCAGACAAATAATTCACTTTATGCCATCGGTTCCGGCGGTTTTTTTGGTGTAGGACTCGGCAATTCTAAGCAGAAATACCTTTATGTATCTGAGCCTCAGAATGACTTTATTTTTTCAATTGTATGCGAGGAACTTGGCTTTATCGGAGCTGCAATTATTATTTTCCTGTTTGGTGCATTGGTTGTTCGTGGCTTTATTATTGCAGCAAGATGTCACGATAAGTTCGGCGCTCTGCTTGTAATTGGTGTAATTGCTCAGATTGGCTTGCAGGTAGGACTTAATATTTTAGTTGTAACGGATACGATTCCAAACACGGGTATTGCTCTTCCGTTCTTCTCCTATGGCGGTACGGCAATGATGATGCTGTTGTTTGAGATTGGTGTTGTTCTGGCGGTATCGCGAAAATCAAGTCAGCAAAAGGTGTAGCATAGGGAGGATGAGAATATGAAAATTTTATTTGCAACAGGCGGCACAGCAGGTCACATAAATCCTGCGCTTGCTGTCGCATCTTACATAAGAGAAAATAATAATGATGCACAGATTCTGTTTGTCGGAACTGCTGATCATATGGAAGCGAGACTTGTTCCGGAAGCAGGATTTGATTTTAAAACAATAGAGATTTCAGGCTTTCGCCGTTCATTTTCACCAAAAGCGATTTCACATAATATTAAAACTGTTATAAGACTTATGAAATCATCCGGTGAAAGCAAAAAAATTATTAATGATTTTAAGCCGGATGTAGTTGTCGGCTTTGGCGGCTATGTTTCGGGTCCTGTTTTACAGACTGCAGTTAAAATGGGTATCCCTACATGTATCCACGAGCAGAATGCTTTTCCTGGTATCACAAATAAAACCCTTGCTAAAGAGGTTGATAGGGTAATGCTTACAGTGGAGGATGCTAAAAAACACCTTGATCCTAAAAATCCTGTTCAGGTTACCGGTCTTCCTGTACGCGGTGAGCTCCTTAAAGCTGACAGAGATTTGGCAAGAGCAGAACTTAATATTCCCGATGACAAATATTTAGTGCTTTCTTTTGGCGGTTCACTCGGTGCGAAGCCACTGAATGAGGCCATGTATGATATTTTGCTTGACAGTGCTGAAAGCGGAAGATACTGCCACATACATTCAGTCGGAACAAACGGAAGTGAGTTCCTTGAAAAATTCAAAACAGACGGTTTTGTAGACGGCAGAAAGGGCACAGTTGAGGTAAGACAGTATATCGATAATATGGATGTATGTATGGCTGCCGCAGATTTGGTTATCGGCAGGGCAGGTGCATCCTCACTTTCTGAGATTGAGGCGATGGGCAAAGCGTCAATTCTGATTCCATCACCTTATGTTGCAGAAAATCATCAGTTCCATAACGCGATGGCTCTTGTGAACAGAAATGCCGGCTTTGTAATTGAAGAGAAGGATTTAACTTCACAGGTGCTCAGCGCTAAAATTGACGAGCTTCTGGCTGACGATAAAAAGCTGAAAGAAATTGAGAATAATGCAAAGGCAATGGCTGTAACAGATTCAAGAGAGCGCATCGCAGACATTATTCTTTCACTTGTGAAATAGTGTGGGTTAATTAAAATAAATAGGTATTTATTATTTTGCAAAGCATATTAAGCAAATAGCAAAAAAATCACTCCTGCATATGATATGGTGATAAGGCATTTACCTTATTTCCATAGATGCAGAGGTGATTGAATGGAAATATTCAAAATTAACGGACAAAAAAGCTTATCAGGTGATGTTACGCTGCACGGTGCAAAAAATTCAGCTTTGCCGATACTGTGTGCTGCACTGCTTGTTAAGGGTGAAAGCATAATACATAACTGTCCGGATTTAAGCGATGTAAAAACAACTCTTAAAATTCTTGAGGATTTGGGCTGTAAGGTAAAGAGAAATGGTGACACTGTCATAATAGATGCAAGCGAAGTCATTGCATCACAGATTGATGAAGGTGTTATGAGAACAATGCGCTCATCAATTCTGTTTTTAGGTGCACTTGTTTCAAGAACAGGATGTGCTTCTATTTATCTTCCTGGTGGTTGTGATATAGGAACAAGGCCTGTTGATATGCATATAAGAGCGCTGAAAAGCTTAGGTGCAACAATTACCGAAAATGGGTCATCAATAACCTGCTGTGCAGACAGATTAACAGGCGCCAAAATTATTTTGCCGTTTGCATCGGTCGGTGCAACTGAAAATATAATAATTGCAGCCGCAGTGTCAAAGGGTAAAACGACGATTATTAATCCTGCAAGAGAACCTGAAATTTGTGATCTTGCTGAATTTTTAAACAAATGCGGTGCACGCATTTATGGTGCGGGTGAAACAATGATTGAAATTGAGGGAGTAGATAGGCTTACTCCTTGCGAGCACAGAATTATTCCTGACAGAATTTTAGCTTCAACATATATGAGTGCCTGCGCAGTTACAGGCGGTGATATTGTTATACACGATGTTAAGCCAACACATTTATCACCTGTTTTTCCTGTATTTAATGAAATGGGCTGCAGGCTTTATCTTAACCGTGATGAGCTTAGAGTAGTTGCTCCCAAAAGACTCAGACGTGTTAAAATGATTAAAACAATGCCATTTCCTGCTTTTCCTACAGACTCACAGTCACCTGTGACTGCTGCACTTACAATGGCTAAGGGTACATCTGTAATTAAGGAGAATATATTTGAAAATCGATTCAGATTTGTAGGTCAGCTGAATCGATTCGGTGCAGATATTGCAGTTGATGAACAAATGGCAGTTATTAATGGTGTTAAGCTTTTACACGGTGCTGATGTTTACGCAACTGATTTGAGGGGCGGTGCAGCACTTGTCATTGCAGGAATTGCTGCCGAGGGTGAGACAACAGTACGTTCAATCGAGCATATTGACAGGGGATATGCAGGTCTTGAAAATAATTTTAAACAATTAGGTGCAGATATAAAGAGGATTGAAGATGAAGAAATCTCAAAAGAAAAGGACAAAAAAATCATCCAAGCCGATTAAGGGTAATGAGCAAAGCTTTAACGATTTAGGTATTGAGCCGCCTAAAATATATAGGGAAAGTCAGAGGACTGCATACACTGATTCAGGCAATAGTGAAAGAAGACAACCAAAAAGAAAAGCGGATAATCTTACTCATGCTGAGAAAAGACAAAAGGATAATAAAAAAAGAAAAAAGAGAAATAAGTTCAGAAAGGTTTTAATCTGGCTTGTGGTTATTATCGCTTTCGCCGCTACAGGAACAGTTCTTTCATTAACAGTGTTCTTTCATATAGATACAATTGAGGTAACCGGTGATACAAACTATGAGCTTGATGAAATACTTGCTCAGTGTACGATAGATAAAGGTGAAAACCTTTTCTTATCCGATACGCAGACAGCGAAGCAAATGCTTGAACAAAACCTTCCTTATATATATAATGCAGAAATAAAAAGAAAATTACCATATACAATTGAGATTCAGATAACAACCGCACAGCCTGCCTATTCTATAATGAATAAAGATAAAACCTATATTCTTCTTGATGACAGATTTAAGGTGCTTGAAGAGAGTGCAGAAAAATCGAAAGGTATTATAATTCAAAAGGCAGAGATTGAAAGTGCTGCTGCAGGTATGACAATTATATTTAAGGATTCGGATGTCGGTGATTGCCTTTCACAGCTTGCTAAAGCAGTGAATGATAACAGCTTTTCAGAAATTACGGCGATATACTGCAATAATATAAACGATAATTATGTTGTATACGATGGAAGAATAGAGTTTAAACTCGGAACCTGTGATAATCTTGAAAAAAAGATATATCAGGGCTTGACTGCCTGTGCAGAGCTTAATAATTCAAATCCGAATGCCATGGGAATAATGACAATTACGGGTGACAAGTCTTTATACTTTACGGAAAAATAAGTGTAAAGTAAACTGCTTGTCGAATTTGCAGACATTTGCTTGCAATTGTGCAAAATATATAACAAAAGAAAAAATAACAGAAAAAAGATTGTCAAATTACTTGAAAAATATTATAAAAAAGTATTGCAAAAAGATTACAATATTGTTACAATATGAAAGGTGACAGAATCGACAGCGATTTAGACTAAAAATATATAAGGAGAATTAAAATATGGGACGTTACGAAATTGACACAGACGATTCAAAAGTTGTACAGATTAAAGTAGTAGGTGTAGGCGGCGGCGGCGGAAACGCAGTTAACCGCATGGTTCATTGTAATATTCAGGATGTTGAGTTTGTAGCTGTTAACTCAGATAAGCCGGCTCTTGCAAAATCAACTGCCACACATAAAATTCTTATTGGTGAAAAGGTGACAAAGGGTATGGGTGCAGGTGCTAAGCCTGAGATTGGTGCCCGTGCTGCTGAAGAGAGCAAGGAAGCTCTCACTGATGTACTTACTGGTGCTGATATGGTATTTATTACCGCTGGTATGGGCGGCGGAACAGGTACCGGCGCAGCTCCTTATGTTGCTAAAATTGCTAAAGATATGGGCATTCTTACCGTTGGTGTTGTTACAACTCCATTTGCTTTTGAAGGTAAGCGTCGTATGACACAGGCTTCAGCAGGTATTGATGAACTTGCAAAGAATGTTGACTCTATTATGGTTATCCCTAATGAAAGACTTAAGGAAGTAACAACTGAAAAGATTACTCTTCTTAACGCTTTTGAAATTGCTAATGACGTTCTTCGTCAGGGTGTTCAGTCAATCTCAGACCTTGTTAACGCAACAGGTCTTGTTAACTCTGACTTTGCAGATGTTACTGAGATTATGAAGGATGCAGGCTTTGCACATATGGGTGTTGGCCGCGCAAAGGGTAAGGATAAGGCAGAAGTTGCTGCTCAGCAGGCTATTTCTTCTCCGCTTCTCAACACATCAATTGATGGTGCTCACGGTGTTCTTCTTAACATCACAGCATCTACTGATATCGGTCTTGAGGAAATTACAATTGCTTCTCAGATTGTTACGGATGCAGTTCATCCTGATTGTGAAATTATCTGGGGTGCTAACTTCGATGAAAACCTTGAGGATGAGATGATTATTACTGTAATTGCTACTCGCTTCGGTGAAGAAGGCCCAACAGGTCAGATTAAGTCTGTGACAGCTAATAACGAAGTTGCTCCTCCACAGCCTATTGCAGCTGCTGCAACTGCTGCAGCATCAAGCTTCACAAACAGTGATGACGATGCCTTTACAGATATTGTTAATTTTTTCAAGAAATAATATAAAATCATATAGGCTTTGATTACATAACATTCCTTATTTTCATTATTTTGAGAATAGGGAATGTTTTTTTATTCATTTGTTTATCTTTTTGTCAGGATGTATACTCATATGAAATTTAATCCATTTTTGCGGAAAAAATTGTTAAGACAAGTTAAAGGCTTTACACTTTTAACATTTTCAACAGAGTTTTCAGCAAAAATAAATCGATTTGAAATAGTTTTAAACATTTTGAACATAGTTTTCCGCAATAATTTTAACAATAATTATTTGTAAAGTAATATGCATTTACACAAAAAATGAATCCCATATACAAAAATGTATATGGGATTCACTGTATAATATGTGATTTTTATGCAGATTAATTATTACCATTCGCTTTTTGTATATGAGCGAATAATATTTGTAATAATATTGTCTCGTTTAAAGCCCTTGCCTTTACCGCCATTAATTTGATCCTGAATTTTACCTGCTCTGATTGTCATAAAGTCTGCCTTGTCGATTACCTTGTCAATCGGAGGAATATCCTCATTAAAATCATAGCTTTGCGAAACAGTATCAAAAATCTTTGTTGCAAGTCCGCCCTTAGATCTTTCTCGGATAGCTGTCATTGCAAGAATAACAACTCTGTTGTTTTCGGGCAGCACAATTGATGTTTTTTCGTCACTGTTAATTGCAATGCTGTAAAGATAAAATTGTGCCTTTTTAGCGAGATTGCCCTCAGGGTGATGCAGATGTGTGAATTCATAGCCATAAGACTCCTCATTTACATCTGCTACCTGATTAAGTCCTGCCATATCCCATTTGCTGATAGGTTCAGCAATAGGCTTGATACTGAACGGAACCTTCTTTTTGCCGCAGGAAATAGTTATCTGCTGTTCACCGCAGGTTGATCCTGCAATAAAATATACTCTCGTGCAGTAGGGGAGTTTTATCTCCTGTCCGCGGCAAACAAGTACATCATGCCTTATATCAGGATTGATAGAGTTTTTCAATATGTATCTGATACCGCCTATATAATATGAGTCATTAATTAGTTCCTCAGGCAACGAAAAGCCGCTGCCCTGCAGGATAATATGTCTCATATTATCATCTGTTGTGTATCCATTTGAATTATAAGGAAGCTTAATTACCTGGTATCTTTCATTAGGAATAAGCGGTGCAAGCTCCTTATATTTTATCTTAAAGGTCTTTATTTCAAAAGGCTTCATACTGAATACAAGTCTACCGTCAGTAACCTTTAAGTCACTAATTGGCTCTTCAAGTGCTGTTACAAGCTGTGCCTCGCCGATTTCACTGAGCATTTCTAAAGAAACGTTTTTCTGCTCCTTACCAATAGCCTCGTTAACTCTGATTACGAAGGAGTTATCCTCTTCAGCAAATTTAATTGCTCTCACAAGTACATTGTCATTGCTGATTTTGCAGAAGGATACACTGTCTTCCAGTGATCGCTTATTTCTGTAATCAGTGGTAATGCTGAGATAAGGATTGGCAAAGATTTCGCTGTATTTCTGTGTGCCGTTTTCAAAGCCGTTTTCATGGCTGTATATTGCATAGGAAAATACATTTCTGCCTAAATCCTGCAAATCCTGCCTTGTTTCCTTTGTGAAAGCACCTGATGGGGTGTGAATACATGTCATTCTCAATGTGTGATCGTCCGGTTTATCCCATCCGTATTTGGAATCTGAGAATATTGATACACCGAATTCGCCGCTTGCATCAGTGATATCTGCCCATTTCTGAGCTGGTACCTCATAAAGATTTTCAGTATTTGTTCCTCTCTCAATAACACCGAGTCCAAGGTCGTAGCTTGCCTTGTCATTGTGTGCTGCGACTGGGAAAACAGCCTTGAGCATTGTTCTTCTTGTTTTCCAATCAACAATATTTTTAACCTCAACATATTCACTGTCAGCTGAAAGCGATACAAGCTGTGTAATAATCGAGTATTCAGCCTCTCGAACAACCTTGATGGTTGCTCTGACAGGACCATTTTCGAGTACTGTGAATTCGGGAGTGTTTGCATAGCAATAAGGTTCTTTGTCGATATCATCTTTAGTGATTTCCCAGCTTGGGTAGGCGAGTGATCCTGTATCATGCATAAGCGCCATTTTTATTGGTGAATCAATAATTTGTCTGCCAAGCTTTTTATCATAAAGATATGCAATGTCGCCGTTTTTATTGAAAATAAGTTTGTATTTGCCGTTTTCTATAGAATGATTTGTTGCAGCAACCTTTTTAATGCCCTGATATGATGTATCTGATTTTTTGACTTCATATGACTGATATCCGAACGGTTCAATTTCAACCTCAAGAAGTATTGAGAGACGCTTGCCCTTTTTTCTGAGAATCTGGCTTGGTATTTCATTTCCTTTTTTATCAAATACTGCAATTTCAGTGCAGTTTCTTGTTGTTTTTATATCGGCTTCAACAACTCTTTTAATTTTGTATTGCGTTGGATTGTTAACTACAAGTATGATGCTTTTATCGTCAACCCACTGCGTATCAAGCTCGTTAATAATCATTTTGCTTGCAGCAACATATTCATTTGTGAACTGTGATATTGAAAGATAATAGTCAGACCATGCAGTGTTATAAACCTCCATGACCGATGTGCCTGTGATATCATCGTGGAATTGATGCTCGATAACTCTCTTCCAAGCCTGATTTATATTATTTCTCGGATAAGTGTATGCACCGATTGATGATGAAAAGGCACAGGCCTTTTCTGTGTAGTCGGCAATTCTCTCGCAGGTTCTGTTAAGACGCTTGCTCATGGCTCTTGATGTATAGCATCCTGCACCGTGACTTGTCATCAGTAACTCGTTATTCCATACGGGGAGTGCACTCTTTTCCTCATCGCTGAGCTTATCCATATCAAGAAATATCTGATCAGAGCTTGCAGAAATAACCTCAAAATCATCATTGCTTTTAGTAAGACTTTCCTCTAAAGCCTGTACACTTTCTTCTGTAGGTGATCCGCCCCAGTCGCCTGTACCGTAAAGATGGTTAGCCCAAGGCAGCTGTGCATTTGCACAGTTATCTGCTATTCTGTCAATAACGCTGATGTCTGCTCTTATATCACCTGTGAATTTGTATCTGTATGATTTTGCATTAAGGCATGCAAAAGCTGACTTGCCGTCAGGACCCTGCCATACACCAAGGTCAAACGGCAGTCCATAAGCACTGCCCCAGGAGAGCTTCTGCGTAGTAAAGCCCTTAAGACCTGCATGATTAAGTATTGATGGCAATGCCCAGCCAAAGCCGAAGCAGTCAGGCAAAAACATATCCTTTGAGGTTGTGCCGAATTTTTCCTTGAAATAATTATTTCCCAGCAAAAGATTTCGGAAGATTGCCTCAGGTGAGGGGATGTTTACATCGCCGTTTTCATATGCTGTTCCGGACACACACCATTTGCCCTGCTTAACATATTCTTTGATAATTTCAAATGCCTTCGGATAGAATTCTTCAATCAGCTCATATCTTTTTGCACCTTCAAAATTGAATCTGTAATTCGGATATTTTTCGATTAAATCGAAGTTTTTTGTAAGTGTATCCGGTATGTATTCATCAATTGTTTTAGCAATTGTCCATCTCCAGACCGTGTCAAGATGAGCAGTTGCCACTACGTATGCTTTCTTTTTATTCATAAGTATTCCTTATTTTTCAATGATTTCATATGTGAATTCGTATTTTTCCTGAAGAGCCTTTACCTTGTCTTCATTGTCCTCAATAAAGGTTTCTGTATAAACGCTTTTGCCGTCAACAGAGTAATCCTTAACAATCTGATTGAGGGCTTCCCAAGCCTCTGCCTCCTGTGCGTAGCCATCCTCAAATTTTATTAAAAACTCTCTGTGCTTTGGAATTCTTACT
>CAMWPJ010000055.1 GCA_947176035.1 uncultured Clostridia bacterium
ATAATATATAACTTAATGTAATTTATATTTTTGGTAAAAACCTATGCACAAGCATAGGTTTTCTTTTTTTGTGTTTGTTTATTTAAAACGTTTTTGAGTTATAAAGTTATACGAAAATGTGAAATATAACCGCAAAATCGCAAAAACTATATATTGTGTACATTGCTGATAAATTGCGCGTATAGACCGATATATTGTATTTTGAAGCGCTAAGAAAATAAAAAGTTACAAATTGTAAGATTTTTTTGTTGCTTTTCTAATGTTTTAACAAAAAAAACTAATCACACGCTAAAGCGTTAAAATTTATAACCACAAGATATAGTGCTTGTTTGGTTTTTTTTGCATTTCATAAAATTATCATTTGTACAATGTGCACAAAAACATCCTTTCAAAATAATTGACATCTTATGCACTTGTGACTATAATGGCAAGCGTTCGGTAATAATAACGGTGAAGCAGAAAGTAATTCTTCTGTTTGGTGGATTTTCCACTAATATTAGGAAAAAATTTGAATAGCCCTAATATTTCCGACAAAAACAAAGGAGATTAAGATGATTAACCAATCAAATGCTAACGGACTGAAAGGCTTCAGCAGAGCAGTCCTGACAGCAGTAATTACTTTTGTTCTTGCTATTGCAATCTTTGCAACAACTGCATTTGCAGGTCTTGTAACGCAGTATAATGTAGAGGTTGTTATTGACAGCAATGACGCAATTGTGATTACAACGAATGAGACGGAACCAATCGAAATCCTGGCACAGGCCAATATCACCTTAGCAGACAGTGATAAGCTCGATATCAGTGCTTTTACTTCGGGCGAGGGTGGAACAATCAAGATTGACAAGGCAAACAGCATCAATGTTGAGTTTGATGGTGCAATCAGTACCTATACTATGTATGAGGATACCGTAGGTGATGCACTTTCAGCACTCGGAATAACAGTGGGTGCTAATGACCGGATTAATTATCAGCTTACAGATGCTGTTAAGGATGGTATGGTAATTACCATAAAAACAGCAAAGTTTGTAACCCTCAATGCTGACGGACAGTCAGTCAAGTATGCAATTTATAAGGGTACAGTAGCCGATTTGCTGTCACTTGCGCAGATTACACTCGGCGAGAATGATTACACAAACCCATCACTTGAGACAGAGCTTAAGGAAAATATGTCAGTTGACCTTTTCCGTGTTGAGCTTAAAACTGTAATCGAGAATGAAAGCATTGCCTATGATACGATTACGCAGGCAGATGACTCAGAGGATCGTGGTACGCAGACAGTTATTACTGAAGGTGTTAACGGCGAGGAAAAAGTTAGCTACGAAATTAAGTATGTTAACGGCGAAGAAACAGAAAAAACAGAAATCAGCCGTGTAACAGTTAAAGAGGCTGTTGACAAGGTTGTTAAGGTCGGTACAAATGAGCCTGATGTTGAGCCTAACGGTGTAACCACACAAAATGGCTATACAATCGGTCAGACTATTTCCGGCAGATATACTCACTATTGTGCATGCGGCATATGCGGCTCAGGCACAGGTGTTACAGCAAGCGGCAGAAGAGTTTATAATGGTATGGATGACCCATACTATATCGCTTGTAACTGGCTGCCGATGGGATCAGTTGTAAATGTTGACGGCACAAACTATACAGTAGTTGACCGCGGTGGCTCAGGACTTTCATCAAGTGGAAGAATTGATATCTTTACTCCTGAAGGTCATTCAGCCTGCTTTAAATACGGCACAGGCAGCTGCACAATCGAAATCGTAAGACTCGGTTGGTAATATAATAAAGAAATTCAAAGCCATTGATTTTTAACAATCAATGGCTTTTTGTTGACTTATGATATAAAACATAGTACAATGATAAACGTAAAAAAGCATTCTATCGGAGGTTTTAATAATATGCTTAACACAGAGAAATCAATGGAAAAGGTCGTTGCACTTTGTAAGGGCAGAGGCTTTATTTTCCCGGGCAGTGATATTTACGGCGGTCTTGCTAATACTTGGGATTACGGTCCTCTCGGCACAAGACTTAAAAATAATGTTAAAGATACATGGAGAAAAAGATTTATTCAGGAGAGAAAGAACAGCTATGAGGTTGATGCAGATATCCTTATGCATCCAAGAGTATGGGAAGCAAGCGGTCACGTATCTTCTTTCTCTGATCCGCTTCTTGATTGTAAGGAATGTAAAATGCGTCACAGAGCAGATAATCTGATTGACGATTTCAATCCTGATGCTCACGCAGATGGTATGACCAAAGAAGAAATGTTCCAGTATATCAAGGATAACAGCATTCCTTGTCCGAACTGCGGTAAGCACAATTTTACCGATATCAGGGAATTTAATCTTATGTTCCAGACCTATAGGGGTGTTACAAACGACAGCAAGAGTGTTATCTATCTCAGACCTGAAAATGCACAAGGCGAGTATGTAAACTATGTTAATGTTCAGCGTACAATGCGTGCAAAGCTGCCTTTCTCAATCGGTCAGATTGGTAAGGCCTTCAGAAATGAGATTACACCGGGTAACTTTACTTTCAGAACGATTGAGTTTGAACAGATGGAGTTCCAGACCTTCTGTAAAGAGGGCACAGATACCGAGCTGTATGATTATTTTAAGGAATATGGTAAAAAATATTTTGAGGATTTAGGTATCCCTTCAGATCATCTTCGTTTCCATGATCATGAAAAGCTTGCGCACTATGCAAAGGCTGCATGTGATATTGAGTTCCTGTTCCCATTCGGCTGGGGTGAAATCAATGGTACACATAACAGAACCGATTTTGACCTCACAAGACATCAGGAATACAGCGGTCAGAAGATGGAATATCTTGACCCTGTTACAAATGAAAAGTATATTCCTTATATTATCGAGTCAACCTATGGTCTTGACAGAACTGTTCTTGCACTTCTTTGTGAAGCATATGATGAAGAGGTTATTGATGCTGAAAAGAATGACACAAGAGTAGTTCTTCACCTCAGCCCTGCAGTAGCACCTTATAAGGCTGCAGTTCTTCCGCTCTCTAAAAAGCTTTCAGATAAGGCTTGGGAGATTTGCGAGAATCTGAGCAAGGAGTTTATGACTGATTTTGATGAAACAGGCTCAATCGGTAAGAGATACCGCCGTGAGGATGAAATCGGTACACCTTATTGTATTACCTATGATTTTGAGTCAGAGGAGGACGGCTGTGTAACAGTTCGCGACCGTGATACAATGGAGCAGGTGAGAATACCTATCACAGAGCTTGCTGACTTTATTAAATCAAAAATCGAGTTTTAATTGTTGTTGAATAAAGAATATGGTAAATGATTTTATTTATTCATATTTTCAATCCGTTATGATGAAAAGAGTGTTTATATGAACAAAATTAACAGGTCACTTGTAAAATCGCAGGCACAGCAGATTATTAAAAATAAGGTGTTTTTCCTGTTTTTGATTTCATTTGTTGTGACTATAATTGCAAATGCAGGCAGCAATGTCAGCACTACATTTAAGTATATAAACAGCCTCAACAGCTATGGTAATTCTTTTGAAGATTATTTTGATGGTTATTATGATTATTATGATGATTATTATGATGACTATTTTGAAAACTTCGGAGATTATGGTAATGGTGAATATAATTACGAAAATCCGATAGATGGTTTTGATTTTGATTCAAAGGTTACCGATACAGCTATTGTGAATTCAGCTGAGAACAGTGGTTTGGTTACGAGCCGACTTGCATCAATTTTCCCTATACTTGTAGGTGTAGGCGGTTTTATGACCCTGCTGGGTGTTTTCCTTGGCCCGCTTTTGGTTACCCTTGTGGGTATGTATGTTTCTCTTGTAAGAAGAAATGCTAATCTTAAATTTGATTTTGGTACAGAGTTCAGCAACATATTCAAAAATACTTTTAACGATACTTATTTTAAGAAGCTTGTTGGCAATCTGCTGGTTGGTGTAATAACAATAGCACTTTCGCTATTGCTTATTGTTCCGGGGGTTATATTCATTTTTAGTGCATATTTCACATTTCAGATTATGAATGATTATCCTAATCTTAAGCCGAGTGAAGCAATCAAGCTGTCAAGAAAAATTGTCAGCGGTAATCGCACAGAGCTGTTCACATATGAGCTCAGCTTTATTCCGTGGTATCTGCTTGTAGGTATTACCTTTGGCTTAGCTAATATATATGTAATTCCGTATAAGTCAACCTGTGATGCACTTTATTATGAAAACTTCCGATTAAGAGCACTTGCTGAAGGCAGAATTGTTGAGGATGATTTCCTTTCAGCTGATGAGCGTTTTATGAAGTATAACAGTATGAATGCTGAAAATCCATATCAGGCTCAGCAAAATGGTTATTATGCAACGGCTGGTGCACCGAATATGGATGTACAGAGCAGACAGGAGCAGATGTACAAAGCAACAGAGCAGTATGTGGCTAATAACTGCACTTTCTTTACACCTGATTTCAGGCCGATTGATCCATTTGTTCAGTACAATCCTTATGCAAATCCATATGGTAATCCGTATCAGCAGTATCAGCAGCCAAATGGAGGATATTATAATCCGCCACAGCAGCAACCGCCTTATCAGCAGGATACAGCTGCATCGTCGCAGTATACACAGTATTATGCACAGCCGCCTGTTCAGCAGGAGGTGCCGAATACGAATTCTGCTTATACCCAGCCGAAGCAGCACAGCTATGCTGACAGTATCCCTGTACAGCCACAGGAAGCAAAGCCTGAAGAAAATGTGTCTGTTCAGAATGATATGAGTACCGAAACGAGTGATAATGTCCCTGAGTTCCCACAGATGCCTGAGACGCCGAGCGCTGATTATCCTTCGGCAGAGCATACTGAAACACAGGAGAATGCACCGAACTATTGTGAACCGCCGCAGAGTGCAGACAGCTTTAGTGAAAATGATAATAACGAGCAGTATTAAAGAAGCATGGTTTGATTTATTCAAATAAAAAGAGTGACGATTCGTCACCATTGACTCTACTTTCATAAAAATACAACCCACTATGATACTTTCAGACCGAAAGAAGTCATAGTGGGTTTTTCTTTTTTATATTAATTGTACACCATATTAAAATATTGCGGCAGGTTCTCCTTTTATCAGAATATGGTTTTATTGCTCAAAGTGCATATATCCGTCACTGTCAAAATAAAGGTTTAAGCTTGCTGTCTTAATTGTTCCGTCATTATATTCAAGGGTAAATGTAATGGTATCCTTGATTTGTGACAGGTCAAAGTGGGGGTTTTCACCGATTGCGTGACCTAATTTCTCTGACGGAAACCAAGTGAGGAAATACCCCTTATTTGTCTCATATTTCCCGAGACCCATATTGTAATCCCCCGTCTCTTGAGAAAATCTGATTTCGTCACCGGTAAGTGTAAATTCGTGATCGTTTATAGGATGTTCTTTTAAATATTCTATTAATTCTTCAGGTATTTCGGAGTCATCATAGTATACTTTACCGTACCATTCTGGATCGGCATATTCAAAATGAAGCAAGCCGTATTCACTTTCATTATTAACTTTGAAAGATGTTACATTGGTATAATCCTCAAGGTCCAGCTCAAAGGAACCGCCGCTTAATGTGTAACAATATGCGGTTTCTTTCTCTTGCTCAATGTTGTAGCCTTGTAAACCGCCTCTGGCGTAGCTGCCGCCGGAGCTTTCTGCCTTATTGTCAAGCTGATCTAATACTTTCGTTTTATCAGCCTCAAATCTTGCCTTTGCTTCTTCACACGCTTCCGGGTCATCATAAGGCGCAAGATATAATCCAAAAAACAGCGGTTGATCCTGCTTGCTGCCGAAGGATAATTTACCATTGTCGCTTGCATATGCAACCATAATCGTTAACGGCTGATTTGCTTTATTATTTTGAATGATTGCATTTGCACCAAATCCGCCACCTACAACTAATACTGCAAAAGCCAATGCTGTGCAGGCAAGCCTTTTAAGTAATGGTCTGTTATTTGCTTTTTTCTTATCTACTGTCATATCAAAAATCCTTTCAACTGCATCATCAGAATGATGGACACCTGACATAACATCCTTATATAACTCTCTATTATTCATTTATCCAATCATCTCCTAAAATTGCTTTTAAATGTGTTCTCGCTCTGTGCAGTCTTGTTTTTACTGCTGATGGTTTGCTCTTGATAATCTCTGCGATTTCGTTAATCTGCATATCCTCATAGTAAAACAAATGCACAACTATGCGTTCTTTTTGTGACAATGACATAATTGCATTAAATACATCATAATTTTTAATTGTATCAAAGGTGTATAATTCCTTTGCTTCATCCAAAGCAACGTTACTTTTGACAAATGGTGATTTAAAATGGTCCTTACATTTGTGAACACAAGTGATAGTCAACCATTTATCCATATGTTCATCATCACTGAATACTTTATTTGTTTTCCACAGTTTTAATAAAGTATCCTGCATAACATCTTCAGCATTGTGATGATTCTGTAAATACGAAAGTGCAATCAAATATAATCTGTTGCTGTTTCGTTTTACAGCTTTTATGTACTCATCATTTCTCATTTTTCTCACACCCTTATGAAAGGACCTTTCACCTATATAGCGATTAGAAGCAGCAAAAGGTTACATATAATTATAAAATTTTTTGAAGATAAATACTGTCATAATATCAAAACACCTGCCATTTTTGGCAGGTGTTTTGGTTAGTGATATTAAAAATTAAAGTTGTTATATCCCCAATGGTCGATTTCAGTGTATTTAACATAAGTTCTGTCCGGTGCAACACCGAGATGCTGTTCGGATATATCACAGATACGCTTTGTCAAATCATCATAAGCATCATCACTTGCCTTGCCGAATATTGCAATTTCAAACATAGCACAGGGTTCGTCACTGCCTTTGAAATACATATCAAGCTTATCACTGATTTCAACCATAAGCCAGCCTTCGGTTTTACCCGGGATTGCTGTGATGGCACTGCCAAGTTCTGATTTTATAGTTGTTTTTGCTTCTGATAAATTCTGATTTGTCTTAACCTCAATAAATGGCATTCTATATGCTCCCTTACAAATATTTTTCTATAAATTCATCAAGCGTTTTGTGATAGCCTGATTCATCGGTTTTTATGCTTTGTGCGTGTATTGCCCCTTCGACAAGATAGAGCTCTTTTTCATTGCCGCAAATTTCGTAAAGCTCAATACCCATTCGTGTAGGTACAAAATCATCCTCTGTACCATGAACAAAAAGCATTGGCACCTTTGAATTTTTAACGGATTCACGCACATCAGTATCATTAAAATCATACCCAGCAAATAATTTATTCATACCGTTGAGTGTTTTGAGAATCAAGCCCGTATGCTTAATTCCTGCACTTTTTGCAACATGGTCGAATTCTTCAAGAGCATTTGTATATGGGCAATCGGCAATTGCAATTCTAACCTGATCAGGTACTTTATCAACCATTTTGCAAACAGTTGCACCACCCATTGAAACACCATGAATAATTATTTTTATATCTTTGCCGAATCGCCGTATGAGATAGTCAAGCCACTCAAGGCTGTCGGTGCTTTCAAAATAGTCATAGCCAATGTAACTGCCGCTGCTTTCACCGTGGCCGACGTGGTCTACAGAAAGAAAGTTATATCCCTTTTCAATATAATACTGCATAAAAGTGGCCGGGTCACCATTATGATTTGAATGACAGCCGTGGGCACCAAATACGAATATATTACTTTCGTTTTTATTGAGTGTAAGATATCCCTTTAAAAGGTCACCGCGTTCAGAGGTTATGGATATATTTTCAGTTTCCTGTTTATCAATCCATTTCACCTTGTTATCCACAAAGGACATCATATCGCTGTAGTCGGTTTTATCACCCATTTCACCTATATAGCCGATAAGCGATTTTATTTTTCTTTCTCTGCCTGCAATGTCCATATATCCGTGTATTGCTGTTGCACATAAGGCTCCTGTGACGGCAATACCTGCAGCTAATATTTTTTTATTCATTTATCTCGATTCCTCTCGCCTTTCTCTGTTCTGCAAGCTGTTCCTGCATTCTCTTTTTGTTGTCACCACTGATTTTGTAGAAAAACATTGGAACTGCACAAAGCAGCAGACTTACACCCGGAACAACAGAGACTAATGAAAACATTGCAAAGCGCTGATTCATTGCAAGATCTGTAGCTGCCATTATAACGTCTGAGCTGAGCATTTTTTCAGGTGCAATACCGATGAACATATACATTATAACAATTCCGGATGTAGCGAGTGCGTTACCAAGCTTGTTAACAAAGCCCTGACAGGCTGAACCGAGTGCATTGTCTCTGAAGCCTGTTTTCAGTTCCATATAATCAAGGCAGTCGCAAATCATTGCGTATGTAACAACGTTAAGAACGCCAAGCGGAATACAGGAAACAAGAATAAACGGAATACAAATATAAAGATTCATTGTAAACCATCCGATAAGTGTTGTGAATATGCTTCCAACAAAACCGGCAAGACAGGTTATAATAACAATTTTTTTATAGTCAAACTTCTTCATCAGCAATGGCATAAACAGCATTGCACCAAACATACCTACAATTGCACACACCTGGAATATGGTTTTAACGGTTGATACGCTTGCTTCAATTGCAGCAACACGTGCCTCGTCACTCATACCCTCGAGCGGTTTGCCTATGTAAAAGGCATAACGTGCAACATGAACTGCGGCAGCCTGTACCATATAACGTCCGCTTGAAAGAACACCCATAAGTATTACGAGCATAAGAGGCTTGCATTTGAAAATCCTTGAAAGTCTTGAAGGCTCACCTTTAATAGGCTTTACGTCGGGAATCACAACTCTTTCTTTAACGTGGAAATATGAACGTGCATAAAGTGCCAGACCGATTACCACAGTGAATATTGCCATGATAAGATATTTTGTTTTGTTATATTCAAGTCCGTCAGATGCACCTAAAATGCTTGGCAGAACCAGACCAATAACAAGGAACAGCACCTCAGGAACAGCAGAGCCTATTCCATTTAATATACGTGTAAAGGAAATCAAAGAGCTGCGTTCCTCAGGATTAGGTGTCATTACATTCGGTAGGCTCCAAAACGGAACATCTGCCATCGTGTAAATCATGCCCCAAATAACATAAACCGCAGCCGAATAAATCATCAGTGAGGTTTTACTCAGATTAGGGCTGAGATACATTAATACTGTAAATACCCCGATAGGTATAGAGGCATAAATTATGTAAGGTTTCATTTTCCCGCGCTTTGTTGTTCTGCGGTCAATGAGCATACCCATAAGCGGATCATTGATTGCATCCCATATTCGTGCCAAAAACATAAGCAAAAGCACAAACATAGGTGCTAATTGCAGAACATTAAGATAGTAGTCGCTGATATAGCTTGACATCATTGCATAAATCATACCCTGACCTAATGCACCGATACCAAAGGCAAAACGTTCTTTTTTAGGAATGTAATTACTCTGTTGCATAATTATACCTCATTTAATTTAGTTTTTTCTGCCTGTGAAATTTTTATTGAATTTTACTGAAATTTGGATAATATCTGAACTTGACCTTGCCGAGAATCTTATCCTTGTGAACATATTTGTTATCCCAATAACGTGAATCCCAGCTGGAATTTCTGTTATCTCCCATCATAAAGTAGCTGTCTTCGGGTACTCTATAAGGGCCAAAATCACCATTTGGCTTGCCGTTTGTTATAAAGCTGTCATCGGCTTGTATGGTTTTACCGTTTGTTTGCGTTATATAAACTACTCCGTCAATAATTTCAACGGTTTCTCCCGGCAGACCGATAATTCTTTTTACAAAGCATTGTTTTTCATCATCGGGATATTTAAAAATGATTATATCATAGCGTTCAGGCTCTTCATTGATATACGCAAGTCTGCTTGCGATAATACGATCCTTTTCCTGAATTGTGTTTAGCATGGAACCTGTTGGGACAACTGCATTTGCAAATACAAAGGTTTTAAGAATGATTGCTATGATGACTGCAATTACCATTGGCATGCAAAAATCAATTGTTTCACGCAGCTTGCTTTTTTGCGGCTTTTCACTTGTATTTTCATTTTCTTTAATGTTTTTATCAGAAGGAGAGGCAAGTGCGTTTTGCTCAATGCTTTCAACAATTTTTGTGGGGCTTATCTGATTTCCGAGCCTGACTTCAGTATCAAAAATAACCGCTCCGCAGTTGGCACACGTGTACCAATCATCACTTTTGATTAGTGTGTCACATCCGCATTTCTTACATTTCATTTATTTCTTTTTCTTCTTTCCAAAGCTGTTTAAAATCTCTTTAAGAGTGATTATCTCGTTATATGGTGTTGCCTTGTCCTTAACCATAAGCTCTACAGCAGAGCCTGCAAATTCGGTAGACACAATCGGTTTTGTATTAGCATCATATGCAGAGCAGTCGAGATACCTGTCGATATAAAGTTTAACCATTGTATTCTTTTCGCGTACAATTGTAATTTTGTGATTGTTGCCGCTGATTATGCTTTCGCTGCTCAGTTGACAATTATCACATTTTATACTGAGCATACCCTTTTCAATTGAAATTTTAATATCGTCATTTTCTGCGATAACAATATTTTCCTCACCGCCGTATTGGAAGGCGATTGTAAATTCGTTTGTATTTTTGAGATAGTCAAAGCGTCTGTCTTTGTGACCAAATTGAAAAATTTTAACCTCAAATGGTTTGAGTGTCATATCAATTTTGTCACCGTATGAATAGCTGTCAAAGCTTTCAACGGCACTTTCGTTATAGACATTATAGCGCTTTACATCTTTTAAATTTTCAGGGCATCCCATAAGTTTGTTAAGGGTTAAGGTTACAGGTGCTTTTTCGTCGGTTGGATTTCTGAGTGCTATTATGCCATCTCCGTTATCTGTCCAGCCGAAATAGCCATAAATATTATTATCATCCGGCTTACCGCCGATAAATGTTACTTTTTGCAGAATGTCGTAGTTGCTCTTCTGCCAACGGATAACCGATGCAAGTGTACGCCATTTTGATTTGTTCATCATATTGTAGCTGAGATGAAGCTCGTTGAATGCCTGACCGCGACATGCATTGAAATAAAGATATTTTTCAAACTCCTCGTCTGTATAATTAACCTTAGCACAGTTGCCGTATATCGGCTCGTGGTTATATACATATTTATTGGGAAACTGCCAAGCTCTTTTACAATATGAATCATAGTATCTTGAATCACGGTAGGTAAGCTCTGCATCAAGCTGTGACTGATGCTCAAGATTATCTGCAAAGCCTATATCCTGACTGTTTTGCAGCCATATGCTGTTTACATACTGCAGCCACCAAGGTGACGGATTTACATAGCAGGTCATATTAATCCATATGTCTTTGCCCTGATATTTTCGGAGTGCACGCAGATTTTTGAAAATCTCAATCCATCCTTCCCACATTTCAGTGAAAAAGTACATATCATTTTCACCGCCGACGATGTGATTGTGTTTAGGATTGTTACATGGTCTTAAGCAAAAGCCGTCAAATTTCCAATAGTTGATATCAAAATCCTTTGTTGTTTGAAGAATGAATTCCTGAACATTTTGCTGATATGTTTTATCTGCAATGCAGATATCTCTGGACAGTGCATTGTAGGCACCAAGACCTTTTTTATCCATTCTTTTTGCAAATCTGGCCTGATAATTGTATCCTCCTCGCGGACCTAACCAGAGACCAAAAGAAGAGCCTATACGCTTTGTCATTGCTGTTGAATCATAAAGTTGATTCGGGAATTTTTTGTTAAAGCTCCAGAACGGAGCCTTATAGTCATTCCAGCCGTCATCAATGACATAAGCGTCAAGCGGAGGAACACCGTTTGATGAAAGATGCTTTTCAACCTCGAAAAATGATTTTTCAATATTATCTGCATCGATATTCAGCATATGGTCATACCAGCTATTGTATTGCAGTCTGAAATCGGTCTTCACTGCAATATCATCAATGTAGTCAAAAAATGCTCTCTGCACATCAATCATAGTATTGCTTTTGGCACCGCCCATAACTGTTACCGGACAGTTGAATTTGCCTTGTATATTTTTGCCGAGATAGTATTTTACCTGACCTATACCATATACAATAGAGTTAAAGGTGGCAGGCAGCTCACAGCCGAAAAACAGACTGTCAATATAAAACGGCTGACCGAGTGATGAGTGATAAGCATTGAGCTCGTTGCCCTCAATATCATTTGGTACACAGAAATGTGTTTTTGAATTGATGATGCCGATATGCTCCAAAAGGATATAATCAATTATTTTATCGTTGTTTTGTACAAAAGAAATCTGTTTTCTGAGTGTATTACCGTCCTCGCCTGCCCAAAAGGACATAGTAACGGTAACGCCCTCACATTCGGCAAAGGTAAAGGTAAGCCTGCCTCTTTCCTGATTGTAGTCTGTAACCTTCAATCCCTTTGATGTGAACTCGGTGCCATCAGTAAAACGGAATAAAAATTCAACGCTGTTGCCGTCAGGCACAAGATCCATTTTTGAAAGAGTATTTCTGATTTGTGAGGCATAAAGATTTTCCTCGTAAACCTTGAATTCTCGCTGAAGTATTCTGCTTTCAAGTCTTAGCATAATATTTTCCCCTTATTGGTTAAGTTAAATTTCTTCTTTAATCTGTTCAAGTGCCTGTGCAAGCTGGTCCGGGCAGGAGGTGCCTTTAAATCCACACTTGATACCCTTAAGCACATCTATAATTTCGTCAATCTTTTTGCCTTTTGCAAGTGCTGCGATACCCTTGAGATTGCCGTTGCATCCACCGAGAAATTCAACATTGCTGATGGTTTCGTCGTCATTAATTTCAATAGTAATCTGCTGTGAGCAGACACCGCTTGTTTTATATGTGTATGTCATAATTTTTACTTCCTTTATAAATCTTTTTATTTATATTATACATATATTTATATATTATTGCAATGTTTTAACATATCATAAAAAAATATTTATATTTGCTTATTTGAATATTGAATTCTATTTTTCGTTGTGTTATTATTTTAACGATAGGGAGTATTCCCAATTTAATAGACATTTGAGAGGTAAAATTATGGAAAAACTTAAGGTTGGCATTATTGGTGCAGGCCGTATCGGTCAGGTGCACGCAAAGTAAATTACATACCATATTCCGCAGGCGGAACTAGTTGCTATTTCTGACATTTATGTAGATTGCGCAAAAAAGGTTGCAGAAGAGCTGGGTATTGCAAGCGATTA
>CAMWPJ010000056.1 GCA_947176035.1 uncultured Clostridia bacterium
ATATTAATTTATACAAATTATATTAATATAACAATACTATGTAAAGAAAGGCACATATAAGGGCTATAGCTATGAGCATAACAAAATCAAATTTCGGGACTCTTGCAAACGGTGAAGAGGTTGAACTTTACACAATCACAAACAAAAGCGGTGCATCTGTATCGCTTATGACACTTGGCGCAGGTATTCAATCGCTGAATATCCCTGACAAAAACGGTGTTTTAGGTGATGTTGTTTTAGGCTTTGAAAAGCCTGAATATTATGTTGATCCCGATTTAGGCTATCAGGGACTGCTGGTCGGCAGATACGCAAACCGAATCAGAGATGCAAAATTCACTATGGATGGTGTGGAATATAACACACCTGCCAATCAGGGCACATGGACACTTCACGGCGGCGGACGCTTCAGCTTTAACATTTGGAACGTTGAAGAGACAACGGACAATTCAGTTACATTCTCCTTCTTCTCGCCTGATATGCAGGATGGATTTCCGGGTAATTTCAATCTTACTGTTAAATACACCTTTACAGACGACAATATTTTGAGACTTGACTACACAGTTCTTTCAGACAAAAAGACAGTTGCTAACCCGACAAACCACGCTTATTTCAATCTTTCCTGTGACAGCAAAAAAACAATTGAGGAGCATCTGCTGCAAATCAATGCCAATTATTTCACTGAGACAGATGATTCTCAGCTGCCTACCGGTGAGCTTGGTGAGCTTAAAGGAACTATGATGGACTTTTCCAAAATGCACAAAATCGGTGATAAAATTGATGAACCGTTCAGAGCTATTATTGACGGTATCGGCTATGATAATAACTATTGCCTTTATAATAAAGAAATCGGAAAGATGGCACAGGCTGCAATTCTTGCCGATGAGGTATCCGGCAGAAAAATGGAGGTATGGACAGACCTTCCGGGCATTCAGCTTTACTGCGGCGGATGGCTTGAAAAATCAGGCAATCCGGGCAAGGGCGATTCGCTCGTAACCTACAGACGAGGTGCTGCACTTGAAACACAGTTTTATCCTGATGCTTTGAATCATCCGAACTTCCCGTTCAAATATGTTGAGGCAAACGAGGAATTCAAAACAACAACAGAATTCAGATTTTCCATTTTATAACATTTGAAAAAATGTCCCCGCCTCTATAACGGCGGGTAACACCCTTTTCTTACAGCAGAAGTCATTATCTCCTGCTGTAATGGATTGCACCCTTAATAAATGTTGATGTTCGGGCATTACCCTCGATTAAATTTCTATTTCAAAGAAGGACCACGATGAAAAAAATCATTTTCACAATCATTTGTGCAGTTGTGCTAATCGGTGCAGCTGCAGGATTATCGCTCACAATATTTGCAGCCGATATTCCTAAAACCTCAATAACAGCTGTAGAGCCACTTGAGGAAAGCTTCAAGGTTACTATGACACAGGTGGAAGGCGTGACCGGCTATCAAATTGAATATTCCACAACGGCAGATTTTACAAACGACACAACAAAATCACTTAAAACGCTGAATACTGAATGTACACCTGAAAATCTTTTGGGTAAGCAGGAGTATTTTGTAAGAGCAAGAACCTATATAGCGGACAGCAAAAAAACATATTATTCACATTGGAGCGAAAGCACCTCGGTAAAAACAAAAAGCAAAATTGCTCTTGAAAAATTGACAGTTACACCTGATACTGCAAAGGTAATTCTTAACAAAACACTCCAGCTGCAAACAGCACTTGAGCCTGAAAATACGAGCTTTAAAGCCTTAAAATACAGCTCATCAAATCCTGAAATTGCAACCGTAACACAGGACGGACTGGTAAAGGGTATTGCTGAAGGCACAGTGCAGATAACAGTAAGAGCACTTGAAACAGACAAAAAAGCTGTTGTGAACATCACGGTTGAAAAGCCGTTTGTTGCAACGACGGGAATTAAAATCACGAACAAAGCGGGTCTTACAGTTGAGACAGGTCAAACACTGACAATGACTGCACAGGTTTTGCCTGAGGATGCAACAAATCAGGAAATCATCTGGAAAACAAGTGACACCTCAAAGGCTACTATCGACAATAAGGGTGTGCTCACAGCAATCCGTCCGACGGAATATGTTGAGGTTACCGCATCAACAAAGGATGGTAAATTCTCAGCAAAATACACACTCAAAATTACAAAGAACACCGCCTTTCTTACAAATGCCGATCTGGACAAGCTGAACCTATCAGGGGTTAATAATCTTATGATTGTTGCACACCCTGATGACGAAACGTTCTGGGGCGGCGGTCATATTCTTAATGACAGCTATCTTGTAGTCGTTCTGACAAACGGCTTCCACGAACAGCGAGTTAAGGACTTCAACGCTGTAATAAACCGTTATGGCGATGATAAGGGGCTCATCCTGTCTTATCCCGATACTGCAAGAAATTTTTACGATTCAAATGGTAAATACAAAGGTTATGAGACCGATTACTGGTCAACATGTAAATCGGGTATGGAAGCTGATATCACTTTACTTCTCAACTATAAGAAGTGGGACATCATAGTAACACATAATCCTGATGGTGAGTATAACAAATATCACCACAAGCAGGTAAGCGAAATGGTTACAGGCTGTATGAGCGGCACGAAAAATTCAGGCACAAGCCTTTATTATTTCGGTCATTATTACGGACCGAACAATAATCTCAGCGGTGAAAGACTCAGTGATGATGATTTGGATATGAAGAATCAGATTATCCAGATGTATCTCCCAACAGCACAGGGGGCATATGATGCGTTTGGTCATATGCTGCCATATGAAAACTGGGTACTTTCAAGCGAATGGTAATAAACAGAGCTGATAAGAATTGAACGAACTCAAACTTATCAGCTCTTATTTTGTTTATAAAGATTTTTTATATTTCCAATACTGATATGCAAATGACAAAAACATAATCAAATATATTGCTGTACAAACCAAATAAAAAATGTAAATCACTTTTGAATAATCACGATATCCCACAGGACTATTCATAAACAGCTGTGGTAATATCACACCGAAAAATAATATAATCAGCGGAACAATTCGCCCTTTAAACACCCTATTCATCATATCAAGCCTTGAGCTGTCATCACAAAATATTTCTTCATCCTTATTCTGCATTTCAGAAACAGGCTTTCTGAAATAGCTGTAACCAACATAATCCTGCATATATTCCCAACCGCAATCACTGAACATTTGAATATATTCAGCCTTGTGTGCAATACCCTCAGGATTATAATCAAGCTGATATTTCACATCCTCAGGCTCACATTTTTCAAAATGATAACAGCCCAAAGCATTCACCTTAACAAATTTCCAGCCCATATTATGCTGTGCACGCAGATAGTCCTGTTCCTGTCTCCACTGAACAATATTAAAAAATCTCACCATTATTTTTTTATCCTTCATCTCAGCACACCTCCGAAATATTCCTGTGCAGACGTTTTATTCTGCTTATTTCCAAATCAAGCACCTGTCTGCCAAGGTTAGTAATAATATAAATTTTTCGCTTATCCTCTTCCCGGACAAAGCTTATAAGACCATCCTTTTCCATTTTAGAAAGACTGCCATACATCGTCCCCGGACTTATTCTAATTTCACCATCTGTCATTTTTTCAACCTGCTGCACAATGCTGTAACCATGTGCCTCTTCACGTAGGCACATAAGAATATAAAATCCAGTCTCCGTCATTGGCACATATACCTTTTTAATATGTGGATCCATTTGTTTCCCCCAAAATCAATAAATTATACTGTATATCGCACTACGATATACAGTATAGCACTGCGATATATATTTGTCAATATTCAAATGCAATTTTCAATGTAAATTTAGTTGCGGCAACCTATAGTTGCATAATTTCATACTAAAATGTATAGCAATGACAATCAATATCTGTTATCATTTATATGAGGTGATACAATGACAAAAGAAACAGCAAATAGGCTTTTTCAGTACAGAAAGGCTAACGGATATTCGCAGGAGGAGCTTGCCGCACAAATAGGTGTATCCCGCCAGGCAATATCAAAATGGGAACGCGGCGAAAGCAGCCCTGATACAGATAACCTTATTACACTTGCAAAGCTTTATGATATAACGATTGACGAGCTGATTAATGGCACAGACGAGGTGCACAAATCAACAACCACAGGTTCACAGAGCAGTTCAGAAGAAAGCACCAATAACGAAACTGCAGACAAAGAAGATTCTGATAAAAAGGTCAGCTTTGTAAACGGTATTCATGTTCACGACGGCAAGGACAAGGTTGATATTTCCTTTTCAGGAATACATATTGAAACAAAGAACGGTGAAAGTGTGCATATCGGCAGCAGAGGTGTTGAGGTTGATGGTATAGGCGAGGATCATATATTTAAATACAATGATTCAAAGCATCCGTGGTTTCATGCAATTCTCCCTGCGGCTGTAATCATAGCATATCTGATTATCGGCTTTACCTTTGACAAAGGCTGGGCACTTGGCTGGCTGCTTATCTTCCTGATACCGATTGCAGAATCATTTATAGCAGCAGTAAAAACAAAAAATCCGTCTGCCTTTGCATATCCCGTGTTGGTAGTAACAGTATATCTGACAGTAGGAATGTTTATGAGCATATGGCACCCGACATGGATTATGTTTTTAACCATACCCATATACTACATAATCGCCGATGCACTAAAACCAAAAAAGGATAATCAAAACTAAAATGTTAAATGATTGTTTAGCGTAGTATTTGGAGTTTTGTTTTACAACGTAGGGGCAGGTTCCCACACCTACCCGCAATCATTATTTATTTCGGAAGAGCACAGAGATTCTCCCCTACATTGGTACAGATTACGTGATTCGTAGGATTCATCTTGCTCCCTACGATTGTTTATCAACGTTTGTTACGCTAAACAATAATTTATAATTCTGCAAACAAAAAGGACTTGGAATAATCCAAGTCCTTAATTTATTTATTAGGTTATCTATTAACCAAGCTCTGAGAAGTACTTGATTGTTCTAACCATCTGTGATGTGTAGCTATTCTCGTTATCATACCAAGAAACAACCTGAACCTCATAGAGATCCTCAGCGATTGGAAGAACCATTGTCTGAGTAGCATCGAAGAGTGAACCATATCTCATACCAACGATATCTGAAGATACGATTTCGTCAGTGTTGTAGCCGAATGACTCTGTAGCAGCAGCCTTCATAGCAGCGTTGATGCCATCAACAGTAACATCCTTGCCCTTAACAACAGCAGTAAGGATTGTTGTTGAACCTGTTGGAGTAGGAACTCTCTGAGCAGCACCGATAAGCTTGCCGTTAAGTGCAGGAATAACAAGACCGATAGCCTTAGCAGCACCTGTTGAGTTAGGAACGATGTTAACAGCAGCAGCTCTTGAACGACGAAGGTCACCCTTTCTCTGAGGACCGTCAAGAGTCATCTGATCGCCTGTGTAAGCATGGATTGTGCACATGATACCGCTCTGGATTTCAGCGAAATCGTTGAGAGCCTTAGCCATAGGAGCAAGGCAGTTAGTTGTGCAAGATGCAGCTGAAATAACTGTATCCTCAGCTGTAAGCTCTTCGTGGTTAACATTGTAAACGATTGTAGGAAGATCATTACCTGCAGGAGCAGAAATAACAACCTTGCGAGCACCAGCCTTAACGTGAGCTGAAGCCTTCTCCTTTGAGCAGTAGAAGCCTGTGCACTCAAGAACAACGTCTACACCAAGCTCGCCCCAAGGAAGCTCAGCAGCGTCAGCCTTAGCGTAAATCTTAATTTCTTTACCATCTACGATGATTGAATCATCAGTAGCTGATACTGTATCAGCAAGAGCATACTTACCCTGTGATGAGTCATACTTAAGAAGATGAGCAAGCATCTTTGGGCTTGTAAGGTCGTTGATAGCAACTACTTCGTAGCCTTCTGCGCCAAACATCTGACGGAAAGCAAGACGACCGATACGGCCAAAACCATTAATAGCAACTTTTACCATTGGAATTACCTCCGAAAATAAATTTATTAGTTTGCTTTTATGCATTATTATTTTATACTGTTTGTCCCCATTAATCAAGAAAAAATTGTAAATTTTACACTTTATACAAAAAGATGTTAAATATGGCATTTTCTTATAGTTAATTTTTTAACGATGAAAAATATTTTACTTTAACACTTGCATTTTCCACAGTTCGTACAGCCGTTGCAAATCGGTCTGCTGCCGCAATTATCACAGTTTTTGCAAAACTGAGGAGAATAAAGTTCTTTATCCGATATAGGTATACCCCAGCTGTCAACAAGTCTGTAGGCATATTCTGCACCACTGTGACTAAGACCACTCTTATATGCAAGCTCTGACTGCTTGCGCTTGCCGGGTATCTTATATTTTTTGCCATCCTTAACAAAATATGTACCTGTCTCAATAAAGGTAAACTTAGTATTATATTTTTTACATTGCTCAGAAAGGGATTTCACCCATTCATAGTGACATTCCCTTGCACCATCATAGTTTTCACCGCCGCAGACAACCTCTTCAATAAAGCCCTTTGCCAGCCATTTTTCAATATGTATTTCGCTTATCATAGGAGCAGTCATAATCCCCTTATGTCTAGCAGGTATACGTTCAAGTACAGGTATTCTTTCATCCGCTCTTTTCTGATTTTCACAGGTAACATTGAGCGAGACATTTTCATAACCCTCTCCCCAGTCATAGGGCAGACATTGCTCTATTCTTTCTGCTCTCTTGGTGAGAATAAAGAATTTAACATCGCTGCGCTGACGGATTATATCCCATACCTCTTCACGCCATTCGTCAGCCTCTTCTATAAAGAAATCGCTGTTCATACATAGGCGAATCGTCTCGCCGCTTTGTATTTTATAACTGCCATTCCTGTGCTTGGAAAGCGGATAATTCATTGATGAGGTTTTATACACAAGTGAACTCGGCTTGGCACTGCCATGCACCTTGTCAAGATAGAACATATAACAGTTCTGACAGCCTTCGCTGTATTTTCTGCAGCCGTGCCACGGATTCCAGATATCGTGCATACCCTCACCTCTTTTTCAGAATGACAGCATTATTTTATCATAGAACAAACGTTTTGTAAAGCATTGTGATTTAAATTATTGTTTAGCGTTGCAGCGCATCTATAACCATCTTCACACCAAATTTGTAACCAACCTTAAAAGCCTGATATTCACACTCATCACACAGCCTTACGCTTAAATTTCTGTATCTCTCCAGCAGCTCCCAATCATCCTTTCTGAGCACACTTTCCAGCTGTTTATCACAGCTTTCCATTGCACAGCGTATTTCTGCCTCTCTCACAGTTTGCTCTTGGGTCAGGTCAAGACCTCTGCCGCCGTCCCATATATTTTTCAAAATTTCATCTGACATTGTACTTACCTGCTTTATATAAATTTTTCAATTTAATTATATTAGAAATTCTAATAATTGTCAATATAAGAATTTCTAATATTGTATAATATAACAAAGTAGGTGAATTTATGATATATAAAAGAATTAAAGAGTTAAGAGAAGACAGAGATATTAAACAAGCTGAAATTGCAAAAGAACTTGATATTTCACAAGGGAATTACTCTTTTATAGAAAACGGCGTAGCTAATTTAAAAGCAGATGACTTAGTAAAACTGTGCAAATTTTATAATGTATCCGCAGATTACATACTCGATTTACCCGAAAATTTAGAATACCCAAAAAGATAACAAAAAGACGCTGAGACAAGCTCAACGTCTTTTTATTTGTCAATTAACCAACCTTTACTGAGGTTGCAGGGATAAAGGTATCATCTGAATCCTCAAATTCAACCGTTATTGTATCGCCGTTAGAGATGAGGAGCACCTCCATAGCATCCGTTACCTTAATATAGTAATACTTACCCTCAATCTGCAGATAGTAGACTGTATTGCCATCATTTACCGATGACTTAATATCAGTTACCTCACCGGTTACAGTGCTGACATCTGTATTCGGAGTGTTTGTATCCGGTGTATCTGTTGTATTATTATCAGAGCTGCCAAGTTCGTTTTCATCAACAATGATGTTATCCTTATCAACATCATCGGCAACGCCCTTTTCCTGAAGTGCATCAATATAATTCTCAAGTGCACTGTTAAGAGCCTTGGCATCACTCTTAGCTACATCAAGAAGACCTGTACCAACAACAGTTTTATCCTCAAGGCTTACAAAAGCATAGCCCTTAACTGTGTTACTGTCACCATAAAGAGACATGAAATAGGTCGGTGTGCCGTCAATTCCCAAAAGAATCGGGAAGGTTGCGTAGTAACCATAGTTTTGAACTGCATCACGAGCAGATTTCTGTGCAGCCTCTTCCATAGCACCTGCGTTTTCGTAATATCTTGTCTCCTTAGTACGCTGATTGCAAAGGATGAAACCGAAGTTTGATGCGTCTGATTCAGATGATGTAACACCTGTATATACCCAAACGTCATCATCCATAGCAATATTACCACTGCCGCTTGACGCAACATTTACATCGTTTTGGAAAATGATTGAGTTCCAGAAACCATTCTGGAGCTTACCATGATAGTTATACTGCTCAATAAGAAGTGATTCGCTGTAAACAACGTCAATCCAGCTAAGATCAGCATCTGTTCTTACCTGCTCGATATCATAGTAATTACTATCACCGTTAAGAGCATCGGTAATAATTACACCCTTAACATCTGTACCGCCAAAGAGACCGATTTTCTTATCAAGAACAGCTGTAATCCAATATGGGTGCATATTATCATCGATTTCAAAATTCGGTACATCCAAAAGTGCTGTAGGATACTGGAAACGAAGATGACGATAAATCTTTTCATTAAACAGCTCTGTAGGTGAGTACTTGATTCCCTCTCCAAACTGCTCAACACAGTTAACAGCTGTTACCTTCTGACTTACAAGGTCAATAAACATATATGCAGGCAAGCCATTCTTTGTGTTGTTAATCCACTTAAAAACATCTGCGTATTCAAGATAAGCAACACGTACAGGAGTATTTTTGTAGTTAATCTGAGTAGAATTTGCAGATACAACGTACTGGCTCTTATACTCAGAAAGAGAACCGAGCTGCTGGTCAGCAAGCGTATGTGCACGTGAAGCATCTACTCTTGGAACCTTATCATAGCTGATATCATCGAAATCTGTCTCAAAATTACCGTCGGTAACCTGCATAAGCTCACTATAGGAATTAGCTCTGAACAGAGTTATACCTGTTACATAACCAATAGCCATAACTGCAACAAGCACACCAATTATAATAAGCGGAACAAGTGATTTTTTCTTAACATACTCTTTTCTTTCAATTTTCTTATTCGCCTTGCACACAAAAGCAAATGATGCGATAAACACAGCCACAAGTAATATCAAATAAATATACATCTGAGTATCGTGAATATTAAATGCAGGCAGCATCATATAATATGCAGCACCGCCGACAACAGCTGTAATAAGCAGAGAAATTAAAATTCTGAGCGGAACCTTTGACGGTTTAACAACAGCCGTTACCTCTTCACTTTTAGGCCATTTGATTTTTTCCTTGAATTCATTGATTACCTCATCGGCATCATAATCCATATTAGGCATTTTATTATCCATTAACCTTCTCCTATCATTAATAATAGATTAATAATAACATATATTTATTTTTTATTCAATAGGCAAGATAATAAAGACAAGCTTGGATTATCATTCATTGCTTGAGCAAGAAATTTTCGGTCAGAGAAACAAACAATTCAATCATATTAAGATATGCGTTATTTATTCTATTTTTGAAATAGGAAGATAAATTTCAATATACCGTTCCTCTTTATCGAGCATAGTCCAGTTTGTGATATACAATTGATTTCTTTCATCATCCAATTTGTATCCACTGTTCAACAGCCATTCATTATCAATAAGAGTCTGATAATATACAGCCTTTAACTGCTCTGTGGGGTACTTGCATTTTTTAGTTGTAATTTTTGCAAATAATCCGCCGTCAAAATGTACTTTTTCACAGCCATCCGGAATACTGCTGCACTTTGAACAAATAAAATGACAATATTCAGAATCGTCTATTTTTCGATATACCTCATACCAGATATGGTCAGCCGTCATTAAAGCATTTTGCTCTTTTCTGGATGCTTCCCAGGCATCATCATCGTTATCCCAACGGCTGTCAATATCTTGATTCATATCACCAAATGATATTGCTTTGAAGCCTGCAAAATCCTGACTGTCTAACTCAACTATTTTAAATTCCATTTTACTTCCTCCGTTTACTTTGATTTCAAGTGTTATTTTGTTGAATATATTAAAATTGGTTTTGCCTTTTTTTATCTCATTTGGATTGACATTGTGAAACTCCTTAAATGCCCTTGAAAACCCTTCACTGCTTTCATATCCATATTTCAAGGCAATATCAAGCACAGAATTTTTACTGTTAATCAGTTCAAAAGCAGCAAGAGTTAATCTGCGATTTCTTACATACTCACCAACGGTATATCCAGTAATACTCAAAAATGTTTTTTGAAACTGATTAATATTCATTGAGGTAGCTAATTGCAGATTTTTATTGCTAATCTCTTCAGCTAAACCATCCTCAATATAATCAATACCTCTTTGTAAACTGTCGACTTGATTCATTATTCAACCTCCTCTCAACACTATTTTAGCAAACAGGATATAATTTTTCTTGATAATAAAAAATTGTTTTTATCACTTACATAATAATATAATTCATCCTCTTTACGAACCAGCACAGTGAAAAAATACGATTTTTACCACTAGAAGTGATATATTAAAATCATTTAATAACAAATATAATATTATAATATGTGATTAATATAAAACAAAAAACGATTTTCCGATATTGACCGAAAAATCGTTTTTTAATAATTTATTTATGCTTTTTTAATACCTTTATACTCTAACAAATAATCATCTGCTGCCGGATAGTGAATATAATGCGAAATATATATTGCACCATTTTTATCCTTAATTGCAGTTATATTAGCATGCTTAACCTCAACCATAACATTCATATGGTAATCAGCCTCAACAACTAAACCTGTTTTAGGATCAATTGTTACTTTGCCTGTTCCACCCTTATAATCAACAATACAGTTTTCATCCGTAGTACCGCTTGCCCATGAAAGAGCACTGTAATTATCAAAAATATAACCTACAGTCTCTCCCAAATCCTTAAGCACTTCAAAGAAGCGGCCTTGAGAATCCGCACCGCGTGCTGACATTGAAGCGTCCTTTGGCTGCAATTCTATTGTAATAGTGCCGTCTGCATTTTCAGCAACATTGCATGCTAAACAATCTTCAGGTGTAAAATAGGATTGTCTGAAATCATAAGCACCGGGATTGTCGTTTTCCATATTGTCATTGTCAATAAGAGGATCTCTGTTATTGCTCGGCGGCAAACCGTAAGTGTTATAAGCAAAGGTTGAATTTACAATACCCGGAACAACATTATTGAGCATTGCATTTTCTTTTCCATCGATAAGCATTTTATCGACATCAAGTCGTTCTTCACCCAAAAATGCATAATATTCCTGTATATTACCATCTTCATCAATATACTTAGCAGTCTGAGCCTTAGTATTATTGTAACATTCAACGTAGTAATTAACTACATCGGCCTCAGAGGCAAACTCCATTCCTCCATAAGTACCTGCTGTAAATGTGTCTATAACAATCACATTATCTTCAGTCGAGGTGCTTTCCTGCACATTATCCTGCCAACTGCCATCTGCAATTCTGCCCATAGCATTAATTGCACCATCAGTTACATAGCTGATTTTAGCACAGCCTGCAAGCGAAAACAAAAGCACAGCTGCAAGCATTGTACATAATACTTTATTAAAAACCTTTTTCATGGGCTAAGCCTCCCAGATTATAGTCGCCGTAATAAATGCCGAGGTTTGCTGAGATAATGCCGAGGTCATGCGGAGTATTATTATAAGTATTTAGTTATTATAATATATAGTATTAAAACTATATTTATGCACGTGTAACGCCCTTGCTTGACATCAAATAGTCATCTGATGCAGGATATTTCCATTCCATTGTAATATCAAGGCTTGCGCTCTTATCCTTAATTACAGCAATGTTAGCATGTGTAACAGCCACAACTGCTTTCATAACATAATCAGCACTTACAATTTCCTTAGTGCTTGTGTCGATAGTAACAGTTGCTACACCGCCCTGATAGTTAACCTTACAGTTTTCTGCTGTTGTGCCCTGTGACCAGCTCAATGCACTGATGCTGTCAACAGTTGAATCAATTGCACCGAGTGACTGGAATACGTGACCCTGTGCGTCCTTACCGGGAGCACTCATATTTACAGCTTTAGGCTGAAGCTGAATTGTAATAGTACCATCGCCATTGTCCTTAACATTAGCTGTTACAAGATCATCAGCAACAAGACGGCTTGTTGTAAGAGTTTCACCATTGCCATCCCACTCGTCTGTATCAAGAGCCGGGTCTCTGTTTGTACTTGGTACAAGACCATTAAGACCAGGAGAATACAAGCTGCCTACAATACCTGGAACAAGGTTGTTAATCATAGCATTAGCTGAACCGCCAATCATAATGTTTTCAACCTTAAGATCCTCTTCACCAAGGAGCTTATACCATTTCTGAGGATTACCATCCTTATCTTTATAGTCAACCAATAAGGTCTTTGAATAATTATATGCCTCGATATAGTAGTTAGCTACATCCTCAACAGATGCAAACTCAACGCCGCCGTATGTACCAGCTGCAAACTCATCGATTACAAGTGCATTGCCGTCTGCCTCTGCGCCGCCTTCTTCGCCTTCAGTCTGCTGCCATGTGCCATCTTTTACTTTATAGATAGCCTCTACAGCACCATTTGTTACGTAGTTGATTTTTGCACAGCCAGCAAACGAGGTAGCAATAAGACCTGCTGCAAGTGCAACACATAATCCTTTTTTCACATATTTGTTCATTTCAGGATTCCCCTTTCAAATTTATACGAGTCTGTTTTAAACAAAACACTACATATAAAATTTATATTAAATTGACAAAAAAGTCAATAGAAATTTAAAAATTACCACATTTTATTTTACGGAATAGTAAATTTACCTCAATTTTATTGAGATTT
>CAMWPJ010000057.1 GCA_947176035.1 uncultured Clostridia bacterium
CTATTATTATGGTTGGTTAGGCTCAATAATTATGGCTTAAAATGTAGTTTTATAATTTAATCAGATGAGTTTGATAAAAGGGGAATTATTTTATGCTTGAAAAAGTAATTGGGATTCCAAGAGAAATCAAAAAGCATTGGAAAACACCTGCCGAGGGTAAATACATATCGCATCGTGAGTTTGCTGCATACAGCTTTGGTGGAATAGGCGTTAATACTATAAATTCTCTTTTCAGTTATGTTGCACTGTCAGCAAACTGCTTACTTGTTGGTTCGGCATATGGTATTAAGCCTACACATCTTGCATGGATGAATATTATTATGGGTATTATCAATCTGATTAAAACACCTTTTATCAGTATGCTTATTGATAATACCAATTCAAAATATGGCAAATTCCGTCCATATCTTCTGTATACGGGTGTGCCGACAGCGATTCTGCTTTGTCTTATGGCATTTATTCCGAATGATATTAATTATTGGGCTAAAACCTCAATTATAGGTATCATATATGCATGTATGATGATTTTTCAGTCTCTTTATGCTCAGGCATTTACGAGCCTTGCACAAGTGCTGACACCGAATGGTGAAGAACGAACAAGTTTGCTTTCGGTAAGTATGTTCATATATAGCTTGGGGCCTTCAATTGTCAACATGCTTCTGCCGATGCTTGCTGCGCTTACCGGCGGTATGACAGATTTCAAAACCTATAGAATTTTCTTCCCTATATTTTCAATAATAGGCATAGTATTAAGTATAATTACATTTAAAGGCACAGAGGAAAAAATTGTTGTTGCCAAGGATTATGTGGCAAAGGTTAAATTCAGCGAGGGAATAAAGCAGGTAGCAAAAAATAAATATTTTTGGCTGATTAATATTCATTCTATTTTAAGCGGTCTTAAATATGGTGTTGGTTCAATACTCGGATGGTATTGTATTTATCAGATAAAAAGCGATACAATGCTTGGTATTATGAATACTGTGATAGGAACTGCATCAGTACCACTTATGCTTCTTGCTCCTCTCCTTGCGAAGAAGATTGGTAAAAGAAATGTGTTAATATGGACAAATTTAATCCGTGCGTTATTTTGTGCAGTGATGCTTTTTACAATGGATAATACAGTTGTATTTTTTGTGTTCCTGTATCTTGCTACTCTTACAATGGGCGGCGACAGTGTTGTAACATCTTCTATGACGGCTGAAATATTTGATTATCAGCAGTGGAAAACAGGAGTTCGACTTGAGGGCTTTATTACACAGTTTGGTGCAATGCTCACTACACTTGCAGGTATGTTCACAGGACTTATTATTCCGTATTTTTATGAGCATTATGGATTAAAGGAGGATTACACTGTTTTGTACGATTCTGCTGTAAGAACTCCTATATTTAATATTCTTATTATAACTACAATTATCAGTTGTGTGGTTTGTGTTATACCTATGTTCTTCTATAATCTCAAGGAAAAGGATCATAAAAAAATAATCAATGAATTAAAAGAGAGGGTAGGCGATGAATAGCATAAAGCAAAAGCTGTATAGCATGCATGATTTTCTCCTAAGACCGATGCCTTTCGCTTCGTGGGCAAAACCCAAAGCATCTGAAATTAATGCCCACAGAACAAGGTTTTTAGGTGATGATAATGAAGTTGTATGGAATATAAAAAAGGATGGCTACAGCGTAAGCGACCATATTGAAATGGCAGGTTTTTTAGCATCTGCAATCATAAGCTATGGCAATGATAAAGAAGGTCGATTGCGTTTGATGAGACATCTTACTGTTCCCACTCTTCGTTTTAAGCCTAATCTGACAGGCTCTTCCTTCAGTCATAATTTTAGTGGTGACTGTGCAGTTATAAAAGCAAATGGTAAAAGAATTTATGAATACCCTGAACAGATAAGTATAAAGGGGAATTTGAAAATTACGTCAAACGCTGATTTTGGCACAAAGACTGTACGTGAGCTTTTACCTGCTGTAAATCAGTGCGCACTTATTGAGGTAATAACTGTAAGCAATATATCAGGTATTGCCTGCAATTATGAGGTCAGCACAAAGGGCTACAGCAGAAAAACCAATGATTTTTGGTGTATTGGCGGCAGTATAACCTCTGAATGCTCGGTTGTTTTCTATGATACTCTTAATCCTTCTGAGCCATGCAGGCGCGAATACCGTTTAAAGCCTAAAGAAAGCTTTACATTTTATTGTGTTTATTTTGCTTATCAGGATAGCGTTCCTGCATTTTCAATTAAAAAGGAGATTGAAGAGCGAAGAAAATTTGTTAACGAAATGCTCAGCTCACTCAGACTTAAAACTCCTTTCTCCGAGCTTGATGCACAATTTTCACATTGTATCTTAAGGGGCAGTGAAAGTATCTTTAAAACGAAAAACGGACTTATGCACGCACCTGGCGGCGGCAATTATTATGCAGCACTTTGGACCAATGACCAGTGCGAATATGCCAATCCGTTCTTCCCGTTCTCAGGCTATGCAGCAGGTATAGAGCAGAGCATTAACTGCTATTCACTCTATGAGGCTTATATGGATAAGTCAGATAAACCGATGAAGGACAAAAGAGCTCTCGTAACAAGTATCATCGCTGAGGGAACAGATTATTGGAATGGTGCAGGTGACAGAGGTGATGGTGAAATGTATGCCTATGGCATCTCACGATTCCTGCTTGAAATGAGTGATACTAAGCTTATTGAACGATTCTGGGATAGCCTTGTATGGTGTCTCGATTTTGCACTTTCACGCAAAAATCAAAACGGTGTAATATCAAGTGATTCTGATGAGCTTGAAAACAGATTTGAGTCAGGCAATGCTAACCTGTTTACCTCCTGCATTACTTACGATGCTCTTGGCAATGCCGCTGTCCTTGCTGAAATAATCGGTGATGATGTGCATAAGCAACTGTGGCTTGAGGAAAGAGGTGCTCTTAAGACTGCAATTGAAAAATATTTCGGCAGTAAGGTTGAGGGCTTTGATACATACAGATATTATGATAGCAATAAGGACTTGCGTTCCTGGATATGTATGCCTCTTACTGTTGAGATTTTTGACAGAGCCGATGAGACAATAAAAGCGCTGTTTTCACCAAGGCTGTATAATAATGGTATGATGAAATCAACTTCGGCAAATGATACAACATGGGACAGATCATTGCTTTTTGCTTTAAGAGGGGTTTTTCTTGCCGGTAAGGCAGATATAGGAATGAAGGAAACGCTTAATTATTGCAAAAACAGATTACTCGGTTCACATTGTCCGTATCCTTTTGAAGCTTATCCGGAGGGCAACAGAGCACATCTGGCAGCAGAAAGTCTGCTTTTTGCAAGAATCATAACAGAGGGCTTATTCGGACTTAAGGCAGTCGGCTTGAATCAGCTGAGAATTCAGCCGCAGCTTTGTGATGCTTGCCCTGAAATCTCACTTCAGAACATCAGACTTTTTTCAAAATGCTTTGACATTTCAGCTGATGAAAAGGGAATAACCGTTCTCTATAACGGCAATACCTATCATACAGATTCCCATTGCACTGTGTTTGATTTTAACAATTGTTTATTTGAAAATTTATAACAGAAAAGCCTTGCAGTTTTATTTCTGCAAGGCTTTATTATATGTTTGGCTTAATATTCAATTTCGCCTCTATAAACAAGGCTGCAGTCACCTGTAAGGGTTACCTTTTCATCTGTATAATTAACGATTAAATCACCGCCCTTAACCTTAACAGTGATGTTTTCGCCTTTACAGCAATATCCGTTCTCTACAGCACATATAACCGCTGCACAAGCACCTGTGCCGCAAGCTTGTGTTTCGCCGTTACCGCGTTCCCACACACGCATTTTCAGTGTTGTTGAATTTACAACTCTCACAAATTCTGTGTTGATTCTTTCAGGGAAAATATCGGCATTTTCAAATTGTGGACCTATGTTCTGCAAATCAAGCTTGTCAACATTATCAACAAATACCACACAGTGCGGATTGCCTACTGCACAGCAGTTGATTTTATATTCTTTTCCGTTAATTACAGCAGGGGAGCTGATGATTTTATCACCCGCAAGGTCAACAGGGATTTTTGCAGGTTCAAGCTCAGTCTTGCCCATATCAACGGTTACGGAGGATACCTTGCCGTTTCGTGTGAACAGTGAAAGTTCCTTTATACCTGATGCAGTCTCAATTGTCATCTTATCCTTTTTGACCATATCATTATCATAAAGGAATTTACCGACACAGCGGATTGAATTGCCTGCCATTTTACCCTCAGAGCCGTCAATGTTGAATATACGCATTTTGGCATCTGCAATTTCACTGTCTTCAATCAGCACAATACCGTCACCGCCGATACCCTTGTGCCTGTCTGTAAATTCAATGGCAAAGCTTTCAGGGCAGGTAATGATGCCGCACTGATTGTTGAAGAAGATATAGTCATCGCCTGTACCGTGCATTTTAGAGAATTTGAGAATTCCTTTTTCCTCGCGCATATCATTGATGTCAACAAGCTCTGTGTTGGTCTGCTTGTAGCGTGATGCGATAATGTCCGCAATGGCGTTTGCCGTATCAAGTGATGTGATGGTTGCAATGCCAAGCTGATTTGCACGGTTGTGCAGCTTAATATAATCTGCAATTGATTTTTTATCGCTCTTTCCTGTGTAAACGATATAATCAAGCTGGCCTGATTCAACAAGCTCCATGATGGAATTGTCGTCGCGCAGTTTGTTTACTACGGATACTTCGATACCAAGGCTTTCAATAGCCTTCGCTGTTTCAGGTGTTGCCCATATTTTTGCACCAAGGTCATCAAGCTTTTTAGCAAGATTAACGATTTCAAAACGATCCTGCTTGGTAACTGTAATCAGCACACCATGATTGTCTTTGCGATGGAAATCTGTTTTAAAGCCTGCCGATACAAGACCCTTGAACAGTGCCTCAATAAGATTTTTACCAACACCTAATACCTCACCTGTGGATTTCATTTCAGGTCCAAGCTTTGAGTTTACGTCATTGAGCTTTTCAAAGCTGAATACAGGTACTTTGACCGCATAGTAAGGCGGTGTTTTATAAAGTCCTGTGCCATAGCCAAGCTCAGCAAGCGAAGAGCCAACCATTATCTTTGTTGCAAGCTCTACCATAGGCACATTGGTTACCTTGCTGATATAAGGGATCGTTCTCGAGGCTCTTGGGTTTACCTCGATAACATACAGCTCATTCTGATAAATGAGATACTGGATATTAACAAGTCCCTTTGTACCGAGTGACAGTGCCAGCTTTTGAGAAATGTCGCATACTTTCTCAAGCATCATATCATTGAGGTTGTATGGCGGATATACGGCAATGGAGTCACCTGAGTGAACACCTGCACGCTCAATGTGTTCCATAATACCGGGGATAAGTACATCCTTGCCGTCTGATATACAGTCCACCTCAAGCTCTGTGCCCATCATATATTTGTCAACAAGCACAGGATTTTCAATGCCCTGTGCAAGAATGATATCCATATATTGACATACATCATCATCTGTGTATGCAATGGTCATATTCTGACCGCCGATAACATAGGATGGGCGGAGAAGAACAGGGTATTCAAGCCTGTTTGCAGCCGCAAGAGCCTGATCAAGCGTCATTACGCTTTCGCCCTTAGGTCTGAAAATGCCGAATCTTTCAAGCAGTGTGTCAAAGCGTTCTCTGTCTTCAGCAACGTCAATTGATTCAGCACTTGTTCCGAGGATTGTGATGCCGTTGTCATCAAGGAATTTTGTCAGTTTGATTGCTGTCTGTCCGCCGAAGGCAACGACAACACCAATCGGATTTTCGGCCTTGATGATGTTCATAACATCCTCGTCAGTCAGCGGTTCAAAGTAGAGCCTGTCGCCTGTATCGAAGTCTGTGGATACGGTTTCAGGATTGTTGTTTATGAGAATAACTTCGTAACCGAGCTCTTTAAGTGTCCATACACAGTGAACAGAGGAATAGTCAAATTCGATACCTTGTCCGATTCTGATAGGACCTGAGCCGAGTACAATTATTTTTTCCTTATCAGATTTAGCGAGTGCCCTTGACTCACAGTGGTTATCATAGGTTGAATAGAAATATGGTGTTTCAGCCTCAAACTCAGCACCGCAGGTGTCAACCATTTTGTATACGCAGTCGCGGTGATAAGCAAGTGTGCCGCCGCTGATTCGTTCAAGCGCCTTGTCTGTGTAGCCAAGCTTTTTACCCTTAAGATATTCCGCTTCAGATAACGGCTTGCCGTCAATCTTGTTCTCATAATCAGCAAGATTTTTCAGCTTTGCAAGGAACCATTCATCAATCATTGTGATTTTGTGGATTTCCTCAATGCTTACGCCTTGCTTGATTGCCTTAAATACAGAGAACAGTCTGATATCATCCTGCTCCTTCAGCTTTGCCATAATATCTGCATTATCCAGTGCTTTATTGTTAAGTGTATCAAGTCCGATTTCAGCACCGCGTACAGCCTTCATAATGGCCATTTCAAAGTTAGGTGCAATACTCATAACCTCGCCTGTTGCCTTCATTTGAGTGCCAAGCTTTCTTGATGCATTTACAAATTTGTCAAAAGGCCATTTCGGCAGCTTAACAACAACATAGTCGAGTGTCGGCTCAAAGCAGGCACAGGTTTTGCCTGTGATATCGTTTTTGATTTCATCAAGTGTATAGCCGAGCGCAATCTTTGTAGTAACCTTTGCAATCGGGTAGCCGGTTGCCTTGGATGCAAGCGCAGATGAGCGCGAAACTCTTGGGTTAACCTCAATTACCGAATATTCAAAGCTTTCAGGATTCAGTGCAAACTGACAGTTGCATCCGCCTTCAATACCAAGCTCTGTGATAATGTCGAGTGATGCCGAACGCAGCATCTGGTATTCCTTGTCAGCAAGTGTAACGGCAGGGGCAATTACGATACTGTCGCCTGTGTGAACACCTACAGGGTCAAAGTTTTCCATTGAGCACACAGCAATAACATTGCCGACGCTGTCACGCATTACCTCAAACTCAATTTCTTTCCAGCCTGCAATATATTTCTCAACAAGCACCTGCGTGATAGGAGAGAGCATCAGGCCGTTTTTAGCTATGATTTCAAGTTCTTTTTCATCGTATGCAACACCGCCGCCTGCACCGCCGAGGGTAAATGCAGGACGGATGATAACAGGGTATCCGATGTCATCTGCAATTTCCTTTGCGTGTTCTACAGTATATGCAATGTCACTTGGTACAACAGGCTGCTTGATTTTAACCATTGTGTCGCGGAACATTTGTCTGTCCTCAGCCTTGTCAATCGCTTCGGCATTCGTTCCGAGCAGCTTAACGCCCATTTCGTCAAGATAGCCGTCCTTAGCAAGCTGCATACCAATTGTAAGTCCTGTCTGTCCACCGAGTCCGCAGAGAATGGAGTCAGGACGTTCTTTTTCAATAATTCTTTTAACAGTTTCCTCAGTTAAAGGCTCAAGATAAATATGGTCGGCAAGAGCCTTGTCTGTCATAATTGTAGCAGGGTTAGAGTTAACGAGCACAACCTCAATGCCCTCATCCCTGAGCACTCGGCAAGCCTGTGCACCTGCATAGTCGAATTCGGCGGCCTGTCCGATAACAATAGGACCTGAGCCAATAACCAGCACCTTTTTAATATCTTTATTAAGAGGCATTAGCATTTACCTCCCATCATATCAATAAATTTGTCAAATATAAATCTTGTATCGTGCGGACCTGAGCAAGCTTCTGGGTGGAACTGAACAGAGAATGCCTTTTTATTCTCATAATTCACACCTTCACAAGTGTTGTCATTAGCATTTATGTAACTTACCTTGCCGCCGACAGCCTCAATAGATTCATTTACAACGGCATAGCCGTGGTTTTGAGAAGATATAAAGGTTCTGCCTGTTTCAATATTCTTAACAGGCTGATTAACACCTCTGTGACCATATTTAAGCTTTGTTGTTTTGCCGCCCATTGCAAGAGCCAAAAGCTGATGACCAAGGCAGATTGCAAATACCGGTTTTTTGCCTATAAGCTTTTTAAGCTCTTCAATTTCGTCAACATTCTCCTCAGGATCTCCTGGTCCATTAGAGAGCATAATTCCGTCAGGGTTAAGTGACAATATATCCTCAGCCTTTGTGTTGTAGGGTACAACAGCAACATTGCAGCCACGCTTGTTCAGCTCACGCACAATATTCCTTTTCGTGCCATAGTCAATCAGCACAACATTGTATTTGTGCTCATCAGATGCACGCATATAAGGCTTGCTGCAGGATACGGATTTAACAGCATCCGTTACCTCATAAGCCTTAAGCTTATCCATATCAATCTTGTCGGGATTATCGGTGATTACTGCGTTCATAACACCGTATTCTCTGATGATTTTTGTCAGCTCTCTTGTATCCACATCGTACACACCGACAATATTGTTGTCAGTAAGATATTTTTCAAGTGTGTATTCGCATCTGAAGTTTGACGGTGCATCGCAGTATTCACGCACAATGTATGCACTCACAGCACTTTTTGCGCTTTCCATATCCTCATCAATAAAGCCATAGTTGCCGATAAGAGGGAAGGTCTGCATAACAATTTGACCAAAATAGCTTGGGTCAGTCAGTGTTTCAATATATCCGCCCATACCTGTGGTGAATACAAGTTCGCCTAAAACCTCTCCCTTGGCACCAAAGCTTTTGCCCTCAAATACATCACCGTTTGCAAGACAAATGTAAATTTTATCGTTCATAGTTTTATTTCCTACTAATTTTAGTTATTGTATGTATAAATCATATTTTGGCGTAGGATTGAGGTATTATCCCGTAGGGGGGAGGTATCAGTCTCCGGACAACATTTGGATAATAACAATCCTTACCGAACTGCGTAATCTACAATTATTACGCTATAATTTATTTTGTTAACCTAAAAGCTTAACCAGCACAGCCTTCTGCGCATGCAGTCTGTTTTCTGCCTCATCAAAAATTTCATCCGCATGAGCCTCAAATACCTTTGCAGTGATTTCCTCTTCTCTGTGCGCAGGCAGACAGTGGAGCACCATTGCATCTTTCTTAGCAACAGCCATAACCTCATCGTTAATCTGGAAGTTTTTGAAAATCTTTTCTCTTTCTGCTTTTTCTTCCTCCTGACCCATTGATGCCCATACGTCTGTATAGAGTACATCCGCATCCTTTGCGCAGGCAAGAATATCATCACTGCACATAAAGTCGCCATTTTTCTCAGCCCATTTCATAAGCTCAGCATCAGGCTTATATTCGTCAGGACAAGCAATTGCACAGCTCATACCCATTCTGATTGCGCCGACAATAAGACTGTTTGCCATATTATTACCGTCGCCGATAAAGCAGAATTTGAGTCCGTCAAAGCTCTTTTTGTACTCACGTATTGTCATAAGATCTGCAAGTACCTGACAAGGATGGCAGTAGTCTGTAAGTCCGTTGATAATCGGGATTGAGCCGTATTCAGCTAAATCCTCAACCTCTTTCTGTTCAAAGGTTCTGATCATAATTCCGTCAAGATAACGTGAAAGAACTCTTGCAGTATCCTCTACAGGTTCACCTCTTCCGATTTGCAAATCTCTGTTTGAAAGGAAAAGTGCCTGACCGCCAAGCTGATACATACCTGTCTCAAAGCTTACTCTTGTTCTGGTTGAGCTTTTCTGGAAAATCATGCCGAGTGTTTTGCCCTTAAGATGATGATGCTCAATACCATGCTTAGTTTCGTATTTAAGCTGATCTGCAAGATTGAGGATATCCAAAATATCCTTCTGTTCCAAGTCCTGTAATTTCAATAAATGCTTCATTTTTCAATTACCTCTTTCAAAATATTAAGTCCCTCGTCAAGCTCAGCTTTGCTGATGTTAAGAGCAGGCAAGAGTCTGATTTTTGTTTTTGCTGTTAATACTAAAAGTCCGTTTGCAAGACATTCGTTTGCAACTTCCTTTGCATCCTTTTCAATTTCTACTCCAAGCATTAAGCCCATACCGGATACAGACTTAACACCATTTACATTTATTAAATAGTTTTTGATGTATTCGCTCTTTTTATTAACCTCGCTGAGAAATGCATCATCAATTCTTTCAACTATTGAACAAGCTCCTGCTGCACAAATCGGATTGCCGCCGAAGGTCGAGCCGTGTGAGCCGGCAGTAACAACCTCCTTTACCTTATCGCCGAAAAGAACAGCACCCATCGGCAAACCGCCTGCAACACCCTTTGCAGTGGATACAATATCAGGTATGATGTCGAAATTCTGATAAGCAAAATACTTACCTGTTCTGCCGTTGCCAGTCTGTACCTCATCAACGACAATAAGAATATCCTTTTCCTTGCTTAACTTTTCAATAGCCTTTACAAAATCATAGTTAAGGTTGTTAACTCCGCCTTCACCCTGTACACACTCAAACATAACTGCACATACATCATCTGTAGCCATTTCATTAAGTGCATCTATATCGTTTGCCGGGCAGTACTTAAAGCCCTCTGTGAATGGAAAAAAATAGTTGTGAAAGCTGTCCTGCCCTGTTGCGGCAAGTGTCGTTACTGTTCTGCCGTGGAAGGAGTTTTCAAGTGTAATAATTGTGCTTCTGCCTTCGCCGTATTTGTCAAAGGAATATTTTCTTGCATATTTGATTGCGCCCTCGTTCGATTCAGCGCCACTGTTGCTGAAAAATACCTTTTTCATACCGCTTTTTTCACAAAGCAGCTTTGCAAGTTTTGCACATGGTGATGTGTAATAAAGATTGCTTACATGCTGTAATTTGTCAAGCTGTTCGGTGACAGCCTTTTTCCATTCCTCGTCACCGATACCGAATGCTGTAACACCGATACCTGAGCCAAAATCTATGTATTTTTTACCATTTTCATCATACAGAGTTGAACCTTTACCATCCTTGAGAACAACGTCGAATCTGCCGTATGTATGCGCAACGTATTCGTTATCTAATTCTTTAATATTCATTTTTATCACCTGCTTCTGAACATTGTTCCCATACCTTCGTCGGTTAACAGTTCCATAAGAATGGAATGAGGAACACGTCCGTCAATAATAAATGCTTTTTTTACACCCTCACGCAGTGCCTGTGTCATTGAATCAATTTTAGGTATCATACCGCCGCTGATTATTCCCTCGGCAATAAGTGCCGGTGTGTCTGAAATGTATACTCTGTGAATCAGTGTTGAATCATCATCCTTATCATGTAAAAGACCTACAATATCTGTCATGGATACGAGCGCCTCAGCCTTGAGTGCACCTGCAATTGCTGCAGCCGCTGTGTCAGCATTTATATTATAACAGCTGCCGTTTTCATCGTAGCCGATTGTTGATATAACAGGAATCCAGCCGTGCTCAAGTATTTCAGTGACTGCATCCATATTTATTTCTGTAATCTCACCGACAAAACCGTGTGTATTATCAAGCGGCTTGCATTTGAGCATATTGCCATCCATACCTGACAGTCCGATTGCGTGACCGCCGTAGTTGCCAATCTGGCACGCAAGGTCCTTATTAACCTTACCTGCGAGCACCATCTGCACAACGTCAATAGTATCTTTGTCAGTTACTCTTAAGCCATCAGCAAACCTGCTTTCAATGCTCATCCTGTCAAGTGTTTTATTGATTGCGGGTCCGCCGCCATGTACAAGCACAACCTTAATTCCTACTGTTGTAAGCAGTACAAGGTCACGCATTACAGCCTCTTTAAGCTCATCATTAATCATTGCATTGCCGCCGTATTTTACAACAACAATCTTTTTTCTGTACATTTGAATATGAGGCAGAGCATGAGCAATTATCTCTGCCTTTTGTGCATTGTTAATATCCATAACTTGTTTCTCCTAAATGTCTGTTATCAGGTTCTGTAGTCACCGTTAATCTTTACATAATCATAGGTTAAATCACAGCCCCATGCAGTTGCATTTTCCTCACCCTGATTCAGATTAATGTCAATATAAATTTCATCAGCCGATAATATTTCAGCTGCTTTTTCTTCACTGAATTCAACACCTGAGCCGTCTTTGCAAACAGAGATTACGCCTTTGACAGATCTTAAATTAACATCCACCTTGTTGATATCAAACTCTGCATCAGCATAGCCTATTGCACAGAGTACTCTGCCCCAGTTTGCATCCTCACCAAACATTGCAGCCTTGAAAAGGGAAGAGCAGATGACACTCTTTGCAACTGTAATGGCAGTATCCTTGTCAGGTGCGCCTGTGCAGATACATTCAAGCAGCTTGCTTGCACCTTCACCATCTTTTGCAAGCATTCTTGTAAGATTAGCCATTACCTCGTAAAGTGCCTCTTTGAATATCTCGTATTCAGTGTCCTCAGTGGTGATTTCGTCATTGAATGCAAGTCCGTTTGCCATAAGACAGACCATATCGTTTGTTGATGTGTCACCATCAATTGAGAGACAGTTGTAGGTTACCTTAACAATTTCGCTGAGTGCCTTCTGTAAAAGCTCTGCTGAAATTGCACAGTCACTTGTAATAAAGTTGAGTGTTGTTGCCATATTTGGGTGAATCATACCTGATCCCTTTGCCATACCGCCAAGGTGACATACATTACCATTAATTTTAAACTCAACAGCATATTCTTTTTTTACTGTATCCGTAGTCATAATAGCAGTAGCAGCCTCAAGGTTTTTATTATAGCATAATTCCTTTGCAAGAACAGGCACAGCCTTTTCAATCGGCTCAATGGGAAGTATCTGGCCGATAACACCTGTGCTTGCAACAATAACCTGTTCTTGGGGGATATTAAGCTCTTGAGCTACAAGCTGACACATTCTGTCAGCCTTTTCTTCGCCATCTGCATTGCAGGTGTTCGCATTTTTTGAATTTGCAATAACAGCAATTGCTTTGTTACCGCTTTTTTCAAGATTCTTTTTTGTAACAAGTATTGGTGCACCCTTAACCTTGTTTTGTGTATAAACTGCCGCTGCATTACATTCAACATCACTTACATAAAGACAAATATCATTTTTATGCTTAATGTTGGGATTCTGATTCTCAATGCTCGGCTTTTTTATTCCGCAGTATGTGCCGCTTGCTTTAAAGC
>CAMWPJ010000058.1 GCA_947176035.1 uncultured Clostridia bacterium
ACATTATCACCATATTTAACGGTGATACCCTTAAGGTCAATTATCTTTCCCAATATACACATCCTCATTTTATCCCGATTTAACGAATTAAAATATTAAACTCGTCATAAGATTAAATATATATAATATAAACTAAAAAGTCAATAGATTTTCTTTAATATTTCTTCACCTTTTTCTGCCTGCTCGATTGTATTTTTAACCTGTTCAAAATCACAAACCATTGATTTTGGCTTAGTCTGGTAATTATCCATGCCAAATGGCACAAAATAGTAATGCTTATAATTCAACAGCATTCCGATATTTTTAGCTGCTGCACCCAGTGCATCATTAGTAGAAATACCGATAACAACAGGTCTGTTATTCCTTAAATGACTTTTAGTTGCCATTGTAACAGTCGTATCTGTAATTCCGTTGGAGAGTTTTGCAAGAGTATTGCCTGTGCATGGAACTATTGCAAGAACATCAAACATTTTGTTAGGACCTATTGGTTCAGCCTGTTCGATAGTATGGATTATACTGTTACCTGTTATCTGAATTAATTTATTCTGTATGTCAACGGCATTACCGAAGCGTGTGTCAATGGAATAAGCGTTTTCGCTCATAATCGGTGTAACATTATGCCCTGCTTTGACCAGCTCCTCAAGGGCATTCATTGATTTTGCAAAGGTGCAAAATGAACCTGTGAAGCAATAACCGATGTTCAAGAAAAATCCTCCTTTATTATTTGGTGAACTGTTTTGCCTATTAGATAGCCTGCCGACTTTTTTGAATAGCGCGATGGCAGACGTTTTCCGTCAATAAGCTTTATTCCTTTGGAACTCGCATAAAGTGTATCTACACCGCCCGGGAATGAAGCAAGGTCAATCAGGGTTACATCATCATCAAGTGCGTCAAGCTCAGGCTTTGTGAAAATAATATGCGGTACTGTATTGAATACTATATCATAATTATTTTTAACTTTAAGCTCATCAAAACCAATATGCTTTGCACCATTAAAAATTGAGAGAGCTATGCTTTCCTTACTTCTTGAACAGATTGTTACATCTGCACCCAAAGCAGTAAGTGCCTTATGCAAGGCCTGTGCAATTCTGCCATAGCCTGTAATAAGGACCTTTGAATTATAAATAGACATATTTGAATTTTCTTTATAAAGCGCTATTGCACCTTCAGAGGTTAAAAATGCATTTTCGAGAAGAAAGGCTTTAATTTTATTATAATCAAACCCTTTATAATCACCTACACCATAAAACACAGTCTTACCCTCCAGATTATCAAACATATATTTTTTGACCGGAATGGGCAAAACAACAAAATCTGCTGATTCGGTATCATCAACATAAAAATATCCCTTATCAATCAGATATTGCTTTGCATATTCAAGTCTTTCGTCTGTTAAGTATGGAATAGTAAAATATTTCAGTTTCATAAAAACACCTCATATTATAGGCAATAATCAGATTACTCTTCATCGCCTGATCGAGATTTGTTCAAAATCTCATCCCTTTATACTATGAAATACAAAAATATTAGTTAATAACAAACTTGGTATTTATTTTTCATAAGAATGGTAGTATAATATATTAGATAAATTTTACGGAGGCTATCTCGAATGAGTATAGATAAAATATTAAAAGAAGTTAAACGAATTCATTTTATAGGTATCGGCGGTGCCGGAATGTGTCCGCTTGCAGAAATATTAATTTCACTTGGCTATGAGCTTTCAGGCTCAGACAACAATGATACCGAGACTTTCAGAAGAATAGAAAAGGAAGGTGCCAAGGTTTATCTGGGACAAGTTAAAGAAAATCTCACTGATGATATTGAGCTGGTAATTTACACCAATGCAATACTTGCAGGAAATGAGGAGCTTGAATATGCAAAAGCACATTTTCCCTGCTATGAAAGAGCAGAGCTGCTTGGCGCTATGAGCAGAATTTTTTCAAACTGCATTGGCGTATGCGGTACACATGGCAAAACAACAACATCATCCATGATTACACAGGTTTTGCTTGAAGCAGGACTCGATCCAAGTGCTGTAATCGGCGGCAAACTGCCTGCTATAGATGCTTACGGCAGATATGGCCACAGCCAGAATTTTGTATGTGAAAGCTGTGAATTCAACAATACATTTTTAAAGATGAACCCTGATATAGCAGTAATTCTTAATATTGATGAGGATCATCTTGATTTCTTTGGAAATCTTGAAAATATAAAAAAAGCTTTCAGAGAATTTGCAGACAAAACTACCAAAACAATAATTTATAACGGTGATGATGAAAATACTGTTGACACACTCAAGGGCATAACAGGCAAAAAACTGATAAGCATAGGCAAAAATGAAGGCAACGAATGGATTGCAAAAAACATCAATGTTCCAGGCGGTTTCAAGTCATCATATGATGTTTATCATAATGGCGAATTCACTGCAAAGGTTGAGCTATCAGTACCAGGAGAGCATAACATTTTAAATTCACTGTGTGCTTTTGCTGCTGCATATGAAAGTGGTGCAGATGCGCAGAGCATCTGCAGAGGACTCAAGGCCTTCGGTGGTGCATCAAGACGATTCGAGCTTTTAGGTGAATACAAGGGTATTACCTTTGCTGATGATTACGCACATCACCCCGCTGAGCTTAAGGTTACACTTGAGGCAGCAATGAAAATGGGCTATAAAAATGTGTGGGCTGTTCATCAGCCATTTACGTTCACAAGAACCTCACTTCTGCTTGATGACTTCGCAAGGGTTTTGCAGATACCTGATAAATGTGTTGTATCTGCAATTATGGGCAGCCGTGAGGTTAATACAATCGGTATCAAAGCAAGTGATTTATCTGATAAAATACCAAACTCAATACAGCTTGATACTTTTGAGGAAATATGTGACTATGTACTTGCAAATGCGCAAGAGGGAGATTTAGTCATTACTCTTGGCTGTGGTGACATTTACAAAGCTGCAAGAATGATGGTTAATAAATTAAAAGATTAAATTCAAGTTATAGCAAAAGGCTGTCTCAAATGAGACAGCCTTTTGCTGGTTACTATAAAAATAACTTTCTGATTTTCTTTTCAAGCTTAATTTCATAAAGCCTTGTCAAAACAACAAGTATTTTGTCATACATTACGAATAAAATATTCATAAGTACTGTAAAAAGGATAATAAGCCATTTGCCCTCACCCTCTTCAAGAAAAGGTATACCAAACACAAATATAAGCAAAAGCTGAGCAGCAAAAACAGCTATATTAAATATCAGAAATTTTGACAAAACTTTTAATGGTGATATTTTAATTTTATTCAGACTATCATGTATTATCGGATAGAACCCAAAGAACATAACATACATCAGCACACATTCCTTGTCAGGCACAAGAACAAACGATAATAATGATGTTGCTGCATAGGTTATCCATGCCGAGGCAGCTCCAAAGGTTCTTTTAAGCATTATGGCTAATAAGCCGATAAGCATAGGCATTATATATGCTAAAACGAATGCAATTCCTCCAAAAAACAATAAAACCACAGACAATGCCGTTATTATGCCACACACGGCAAGACGTGCTGCCTTTTTCATTTAATCACCACTTCTATTAATAGTTTTATGATAACATTATTCATAAATTATGTAAATAGTATGAACAAGCCGTTAATTATTTGTTCATTTTTTTATTTTCTATTTACTTTTCATATTTTTATTTATATAATTTATTTATACGTTTTTAGAAAGAAGAGGTGCTTGCCTTGAAAAAAGGAATATTAATTTTGCTGGCAGTTTCTGTACTGGTTTCGTGTGTTTTTGCAGCCTGCTCAAATAAAGATGAGGTTAATGAGCCTTCTACAGAGGGTCTTGCAAATGCAGATGTAGAATATGGCTTTGAGGATGTAGCTGTAACAGATGAAAGCGGCAAAGAAGTTACAGATGCAGACGGCAATGTTGTTACAACAAATGTAGCTGTTGAATACAGAAAAGACAAAAACGGCAAAACATATGCAGTGGTCATGGGCAATGACGGCAAGGCTGTAACTGATAAAAATGGTAATGAGGTCACTCTTAAGGTTAATGAAGAGGACAATAAGCCGACTCAAACCCAAAACACAGTCAATCCGACTGCAGGAAATAATACCACAACCAAGGCTCCTAAACCGACAGGAACCACTAAAAAAGATGTGCCTGTTACAGCATCACCTTCAACTACACATTTTGAGGGTAATGAAAATGTTCCTAAAACATCAAACAGCGGAACACCTGTTAACTTTTCAGTGGAAGATCAGGCAATCATAAAATCCATGCTTGAGGTACCGTATCTCTATCTTGCAAGCTATGAAAATTCAGATGGTGTACCTCTTGAAATTGCAACACATACAGCGGTATGGATGGCTGAGCACGAGGGCAGCATCAGAAATGTTTATGCATCAAGTCCTGTTGTTTTGAATCTCTTCAAATTCTATGGTCAAACGGTTGTTAACTTCAAGACACAGTGTAACGAATATGCTCAAAAGTCAGGTGCACCCATTGAATATATAAAGAAGGATGATACTTTCGTTATTTCAAACTTCACATCAAAGGTACAGAATGTTTCAATAACAGGTATAGAAGATTTAGGTGATAACAATTTCTACAAAGTTACAGCTGATGTATCAGGCTGTGACAAGAAAAAGGTAGTCGCAATTGTTCAGAAAAACAGACTCGACACATCACTCGGTTTTTCAATCAAAGCACTCAAGTGGTCATAATTAATTATACTTATAAAGGCACCGAATATTCGGTGCCTTTAGTTTTTACAATATTAAGCTTTAACATTAGTAAAGCTTTTCACCCTTTTCAATTGCCATAATCTGCTCAACACGAGTTGTATGTCTGCCGCCTTCAAACTCTGTATTAAGAAACGCCTCAACAAGCTCACATGCAAGTCCTGCACCGATTACTCTGTCACCCATACAAAGCACATTTGCATCATTATGTGCTCTTGTATACTTGGCACTGAAGTAGTCTGAACAGCAGCAAGCACGAATACCCTTAACCTTGTTAGCTGCCATTGATATGCCAACACCGGTGCCACAGCAAAGAACCGCCTTGTCACACTCCCCTGCCACAACCTTATCACAAGCCTTTTGAGCTGATATTGCATAATCAAAACGCTCAGGTGTATAACAGCCTACATCTATGTAATCAATCTTATTTTCATCCAAATACTTTTTTATTTCCTCCTTGAGCGGAAATCCTGCGTGGTCACTTCCTATAGCAATCATTTTATTTCTCCTTTTTACGTTTTAACTTTTTTTCAGTTTAAGCTCACGCTCTGCCTGACTCATTCTGAGATAAACAGGCATAAGCTCTGCAGCTGAAATTTTTTCTTTATTCAAAGCTGATTTTGAGACACCAACACCATTTTGATATCTTACCTTTTCATCAGCAAGAGTAACATTATCAATACCTATATTATCATAGCAAAGCTTTGCTCCATCACCTGCAATAATAACATTGTCGTATTCTTTAAGCTCTTCCCGCAAATCACCAATTGAAATTGCTCTGTCTTCACAAAGTCTTATAATCTTGCCATCTTCAACTTTGAAAAGAGCATTATAAAACTGCATTCTGCGTGCATCCATCACAGCACAAACAATTGTATTTTTATCTGTAAAGTTATATGCAATAGCTTCCAGCGTTGATACACTGATACAAGGAATATCAGCGTCAAATGCTAAACCCTTGACGGTTGCAACACCAATTCTGACACCGGTAAACGAACCGGGACCTGCCGTTATCGCAATAGCATCAAGCCGGCTGAAGTCATAATCGTTCATAACTCTTTTTATCATTGGCAAAAGAGTTTCGCTGTGGGTCAGTCCTGCATTAATAAATTCACTTTTTATTATCTTATCACCATCAGCCAGTGCAACAGATGCTGTGACCGCCGATGAATCAACTGATAAAATCATTCCGCAACCTCTGATTTTTTATAGATTTTAAAAGTTCTTGAATTATCATCTGTTTTAGCTATTTCAACAATACAGGTATCGTCCGGCAAAGCACCGTAAACATTTTCGCTCCATTCAACTGCAATGTAAGCATCCGTCTCAAGAAAATCAAAAAAACCTGTTGAATACAAATCATCCCAACCATCGACACGATACATATCAAAATGATACAGCGTATTTAATTCACCTATATATGTATTGCAGATTGCAAACGTAGGAGATGAGACATCACAATCAATTGAAAGACCTTTTGCAAGACCTGTTGTAAAAGCGGTCTTACCCATACCAAGACCGCCTAAATAAGCAATCACAGAGCCTTTTGGCAGTTTTGATGCAAGCTGAGCACCAAGTGCCACTGTTTCTTCATAGCTGTTTGTTTTATATTCTTTCATTAAAAAAGTCCCACTGTATTACCATTTTCATCAATATCAATACCATAAGCTGCAGGCTGCTTTGAAAGCCCCGGCATAGTCATAATTGAGCCCGTCTGGCACACGATAAAGCCTGCACCATTTGAAAGACTTGCAGATGATACTGTAATTCTGAAATTTTTTGGTCTGCCGAGTGCAGATGGATTGTCAGAAAGGCTGTACTGTGTCTTTGCCATACAAACAGGGATTTTATCTGCTCCAAGGGCAATAAACTCGTCAATACTCTTTTTAGCCTCTTTTGTATAATCAACACCATCAGCACCGTATATTTCCCGGGCAATAGTTTCAATCTTATCATAAAGCGGCATATCAAGGTCATAAAGCTGGTGAAAATCATTTTCTTTATCACACGCATCAACAACCTTTTGCGCAAGATCTTTTGAACCCTCGCCACCCTCAGCAAAGCACTTGGTAACTGAGAATTCAGCACCCTTGCTCTCACAGAAATGCTTTACAAATTCAATTTCCTTATCGGTATCAGCATAAAAATGATTGATAGCCACGACAACCGGCACACCAAATTTTTTGAGATTATCGATATGCGCACCGAGATTAACACTGCCCTTTTCAAGAGCATCCATATTTTCCTTGGCAAGCTCACTTTTCTCAACACCGCCGTTATATTTCATTGAACGAACTGTTGAGACAAGAACAATACACGAAGGCTTTATTCCTGCAAAACGACACTTGATATCAAGAAATTTTTCAGCGCCTAAATCAGAACCAAAGCCTGCCTCAGTAATACAATAATCACCAAGCTTTAGTGCAGTTTTTGTAGCACGTATGGAATTGCAGCCATGGGCAATGTTGGCAAACGGACCGCCGTGCATAATAACAGGTGTATTTTCAAGAGTCTGAACAAGATTCGGCTTAATAGCATCCTTGAGCAGAACGGTCATTGCACCATCAGCCTTGATATCACGACAATAAACCGGCTTGCCGTTATATGTATAGGCAACAAGGATATTGCCAAGTCTTTTCTTTAAATCAAACAAATCTGCAGCAAGACAGAGAATTGCCATAACCTCAGATGCAACTGTAATAATAAAGTGATCCTCACGTGGAATACCATTAAGCTTACCACCGAGAGAACACACAATATTTCTCAAAGCACGATCATTCATATCAAGACAACGTTTAACAAGTACACGGCGCTGATCAATTCCGAGAACATTACCCTGCTGGATATGATTATCAAGAATAGCACACATAAGATTGTTAGCACTCGTAATTGCGTGCATATCACCGGTAAAGTGAAGATTGATATCCTCCATAGGTACTACCTGTGAATAACCGCCGCCTGCGGCACCGCCCTTTATACCAAACACAGGACCGAGAGAGGGCTCACGCAGTGCAATAACAGCATTCTTTCCGATTTTAGCCATACCCTGACCAAGACCGATTGAAACTGTTGTTTTACCCTCACCAGCCGGTGTAGGGTTAACAGCTGTAACTAAAACGAGCTTACCATCCTCTTTTTCACTTAACCTATTTATAACATCATCTGAAATTTTTGCCTTGTAATGACCATAAGGCTCAAGCTCATCCTCAGTAATACCTATTGACTGAGCAATTTCGGTGATTTTTTTCATCTTAGCCTGCTGTGCAATTTCAATATCCGTCAACATAGCAAATGCCCCTTTTATCTATTTTAGATTAACATTGTATCATAAAAAGTACAATATTACAATACTGTGTTAAGGTCAAATAATAAGAAAAACAGCTAATCTTAAACTATTACCGACAATAAATAAAAGAGAAATTTTACAAAGCAGACATAATTTTGTTCTTGACTTGAAAAGACATATATATTTTAATATAATAAGATATATGAATTCAAATGGAGACGATAATAACTTATGGAACGAAAAAGAATTGGCTTTTTCGGCGGACTTGATTTTGTTACACTAATTACGGCAATGCTTGCCTCGCTTTATGGGCTGGCACTCGTATACAGCGCTACATATGCCAATCTGCGTGAAGGGCAGATTATATCTGGCGGGTTAAAATCAATGCTTGTGTCCGTTGCTGGCGGAATAATAATTGCACTTATACTATGCAATATTGACTATGAAATAATCTCAAAGCTATGGCCGCTTGTTGCCGTCGGGTGCATAGCACTTATGATAATTACGCTGTTGTTCGGTACCGCTGCAAATGATGCCCGACAGGATGCACGATCGTGGCTGAATTTCGGTGCTTTCACCTTTCAGACTTCGGAACTTTTAAAGGTCGGTTTTATTATTTCATTTTCGTATCATCTTGATATGGTAAAGGATCATATAAACAGATTAAAAACAATAGTTCTGCTTGTTATCCACGGAATGATACCTATCGGTCTGGTTGTTGCAACAGGTGACGCAGGCTCAGCGCTTATTTTCCTTGTTATGTTTATTGGTATGCTTTTCTTTGCAAGAGTACATATTGGATACTTTGCTGCCGGAATCTGTGCACTGGTTGTTGGATTTGCCGCTGCGTGGAAGCTGGATATAATAAATGGTCTGCAAAGAGAAAGAATAACCGCTTTATTCTATCCTGAGCAATATGCCGACACACTTTATCAGCAAACCAATGGCAAGATTGCAATGGGTTCAGGCGGATGGTTCGGACAAGGCTATCTCAACGGCAGTATGACACAAAGCGGTGCTGTACCGGTAAACGATAATGATATGATTTTGTCGGTAGCAGGTGAAGAATTTGGATACATCGGTGCACTTGCAGTTATAACAATTCTTCTTATTCTTGTTTTAAGAGTTCTTTTTACAGGACTCAAAGCAAGAGATAATGTAGGTTATCTTATGTGCAGTGGAATAGCCGTTATGCTATTTGCTCAGATATTTGTTAATATAGGCATGGAGCTTTCACTATTGCCATGTATCGGTATCACACTTCCTCTTTTCTCAGCAGGCGGTTCATCTTCAATTTGTATTTATCTTGCACTTGGAATTGAAATGAGTGTTTACAGATTTTCAAAGCCACAAAGCAAAGCTTTATTTTATACAGCATAATATATGATAAAAGGAGTTAATTCTAAAGAATTAACTCCTTTTATTATTCTTCGTTCTTAATCAGCAAAGAGAGGGGTTGAAAGATATCTGTCACCTGTATCAGGTAAAAGCGCAACGATTGTTTTGCCTTCATTCTCAGGTCTTAAAGCAAGCTCCTTGGCTGCCCACAAGGCAGCACCGCTGGAAATACCGACGAGCACACCCTCTGCTTTTGCAAAAGCCTTGCCAGCAGCAAAAGCATCATCATTTTCAACAGTAATTACTTCATCATAAACAGATGTGTTCAAAGTTTTTGGAACAAATCCTGCACCAATACCCTGAATTTTATGCGCTCCTGCCTCACCCTTTGAAAGCACAGGCGATCCAGCAGGCTCAACAGCTATAATTTTAACATTTGGATTTTGCTCCTTAAGATATCCGCCAACACCGGAAATAGTACCACCTGTACCGACACCTGCAACAAAAATATCAACCTTGCCCTCAGTATCCTTCCAGATTTCAGGCCCCGTTGTTGCCTTATGTGTGGCAGGGTTAACAGGATTTACAAACTGACCTGCAATAAATGAATTCGGTATTTCAGCTGCAAGCTCGTCAGCTTTGGCAATTGCACCCTTCATTCCCTTTGCACCGTCAGTAAGTACAAGCTCTGCACCATATGCTTTCATCAAATTGCGACGCTCAACACTCATTGTTTCAGGCATTGTAATAATAATTCTATATCCCTTTGATGCTGCAACGGCAGCAAGACCTATGCCTGTATTGCCGCTTGTGGGCTCAATTATAACTGCACCCTCCTTAAGCACTCCCCTTGCCTCAGCATCTTCAATGATTGCTTTTGCAATTCTGTCTTTAACAGAACCGGCAGGATTAAAATATTCAAGCTTAACAAGCACTTTTGCCCGCAGATTGTTTTGTTTTGAAAAGTTGTTTACTTCAACAAGAGGTGTGTTGCCGACAAGGTCAAGTGCGGATTTGTAAATAGCCATAGTAAAATCGTCTCCTTAATTAATCAATAGAATCAAATGCCTGTTGCAGGTCGTGAATAATATCATCAATATGTTCTGTACCGATTGAAAGTCTTACGGTGTTTGATTTAATATTCTGCTCTTCAAGCTCCGCCTCGTTAAGCTGACTGTGTGTAGTGGTAGCAGGATGAATAACAAGCGACTTAACATCTGCAACATTTGCTAGAATTGAGAAAATCTTTAAGCTGTCAATGAATTGTTTAGCCTCTTTTTCGCCGCCCTTGATTTCAAAGGTAAATATCGAACCTGCACCATTCGGGAAATATCGATTATACAATTCCTTATATCTGCCATCCACACTCGGATGATTAACCTTTTCAACCTTAGGATTATTTAAAAGGTAATCGATTACCTTTTTTGTGTTTTCAACATGACGCTCAACACGAAGTGAAAGTGTTTCAAGCCCCTGCAGAAGAATAAACGCATTGAATGGAGAAATTGTTGCGCCTGTGTCACGCAGAAGAATTGCTCGAATGTAGGTTACAAACGCTGCAGGACCTGCCGCATCCACAAAGCTGACACCATGATAGCTTGGGTTCGCATCAGCAATCTGAGGAAATTTGCCACTTGCTCTCCAATCAAACTTACCGCTGTCAATGATTACACCTCCAAGAGTTGTACCATGACCGCCGATGAATTTTGTAGCTGAATGAACAACGATATCTGCACCATATTCAATAGGTCTTAAGAGATAAGGCGTGGCAAAGGTGGAGTCAACGACAAGAGGAATATTGTGATTGTGTGCAATCTGAGCAAGCTTTTCAATATCAATCAGATTAGAATTAGGATTGCCGAGTGTTTCAAAGAAAATTGCTTTTGTATTATCCTGAATTGCATTTTCAAAATTAGATAAATCATCAGGATCAACGAAGGTTGTTGTTACACCAAAGTTTTTGAAGGTGTGTTCTAAATAATTATATGTGCCACCATAAATTGTTTTAGCTGACACAATATGGTCACCTGCTGTTGCAAGAGCCTGAAATGTGTAAGCAAGAGCTGCTGCACCTGACGCAGTCGCAAGAGCAGCCACACCGCCTTCTAATGCAGCAATACGCTGTTCAAAAACATCCTGTGTTGAATTTGTGAGTCTGCCGTAAATATTACCCGCATCTGAAAGATTGAAGCGTGCCTGAGCATGATCGCTGTTTTTAAACACATATGATGTTGTCTGGTAAATCGGAACTGCTCTTGCATCTGTTGCGGAATCCGGCTGCTCCTGACCTACGTGTAATTGTAATGTTTCAAAGTGATATTTATATTCTGACATAATGTTTATTCCTTTCGAGTTTAATTATTTTGGTTTCAGTAAATTTAATAATAATCAGTAACATCGAAAACACATTCGTCCATATCTATAATTATTACGTAAAAGTTTTGAAAATAACCTTTGCATTTTTGCTCCTCCTATCACCTACTTTGTTAGTAGGTTTCCTGTGTTGAATACAATATACACTATATTGCCTAGTTTGTCAATAGGTTTTAAGGAATTATTTTCAAAAAAAATAAGAGGCGAAGAAAAAATCTTCGCCAAAAGTTAATCTACATTCATAAAAGAACGATATATATTCTCAATATCAGTAAAATCCAATTTCATAGGATGATTTTTCATTCGACCGACATTAACACCGCGAACACACTCATCAAGCTCAGCCTCTGACAAGGTCATATCATCACACAATCCCAAATCACGCAGAAGCTGCCGGAATTTCTGCGGTGTAAAGCAGGAAATAACTTCCGTTTCATCAAGAAGAGCTTTCAGCTCATCACTCTTACAATTATCAAGCATATACTGCCAGATATTTGCAAGGCAAAGTGCAACTGCCTGACCATGATGAAAACCCTTAAGCTTATGCAGCTTATAGCTCATTGCGTGCGGTGCAGCCGTCTGCGCAATATTAATTGCCCTTCCTGCTAACTCACTGCATTTCATCATATGCTTATATGTTGTCTTATCATCCTTAAGATATAATTCAAAGTAACTGTTAAACAGCTCCAATGCACGTGCCGAATATTCTCTGCTCTCATCCGTGGCATCTAAAGACCAGTAAGCCTCGACACTATGGCAAAAAGCATCGAGAGCAGTTACGACTCTTTGTTCATAAGGCAGTGACTTAAGCGTGGTATAGTCAAATACTGCATAATCAGGAATTATGCTATAGCTTCTGAGTGAATCCTTATCACCGTGATCATACAGCACTGCAAAGCGTGTAACCTCTGCACCTGTACCTGCTGTTGTAGGAACTGCAAGAATTTTAACATCAGCAATTGCCATGTGCTTAATTGCCTTTGCCACATCAATTGCACTGCCACCGCCAACTGTTACAATAAAATCACAGGTACTGCTTTTAAACAATTTAACGCCTGCTTTAACAGATGATATTTCGGGACATGGCTCAAAATCGTTGAATGCAACACATTCAACACCAAGCTCATCAATAGCTTTTCTGTAGCCGTATCGGTCATATTCACTGCTTGCAACAAAGAAAATCTTAGATGGCTTTTCTTCATTAATTATATTCTTAAACCGATTCACAAATTTTTCATTATTATATTCCATAATATCTTCCACGTCTTTCTGTCAACAAAAAGGACATTATAAATA
>CAMWPJ010000059.1 GCA_947176035.1 uncultured Clostridia bacterium
CAAGGCGGACCATATAAATACGGAACGGCATATTTATATAACGAAAATAATAATTTAATCGCACAATCTGATTTAAATGAAATAGGATATTTTAATTTTAATGAATTGCCTATTGGTCGAAAATATAAATTAGTAATTGACGGAAGTACAGCAATTCCCCGAACAGAATATTTTATAATTGATACAAGCACCTATAGTATCTGTTCACAAGATAATGCCTTTTCACTAATTACTTGTGATTTTAATAAAGACGGGTTAGTGACGAATGCAGACGCAATTGAAATCTTACACAATATTGCTTCAGATTCGCTTACAGAGAAAGAAAAAACGCTGTATGATTTTGATGGGGATGGAAAAATAAGTGCTATTGATGCAAAAGATGTTTTGACATTAACAAACTATAAATTGTATTACTAGTTCATTGCGTTCAAAAGGTTGTGATTTTTTATGAAGAAAAAAACATTATTATTAATTTCATTTGTTATTGTAATTATCAGTATTTTTGTATCATGTTCTGTACATAGTGACAATGAGGATGTTCTAACAACTGCTGTTACAGATAACAATGGTACAACCAGCTATTATGAAGTTGTGACAGATGATTCTGAAACTACTGTTTTATATGAAATTGAAACAGATTCTAATGGTAATTATATAACAAAAAAAGATGGTACATATGCCACCGCAAAATATTCAACTAAAATACATACTACTGACAATAGAAAAAATACTTTTGATTCGAACAATACTAAACCAACTTCAGCTTCTAAAAACAATGCGGATGATAACGATGTACCATTTGAAAGTACAACTGAAAACCAAACAACCAATATTTCCAATACAACACAAACAGAACCTACATCAACTCCTTCATCTTCAGCTACAACAATTGAATCTGCTACGAATGCCGATGGATGGATAACAAAATGGTATTAATATAAAAAGGAGACATAAATGAAGAAAATTTCTTTTACGCTAATTGTAATTATGTTGATAAGTATCAGTTCAGTTGCCTTTGCTCAAGATAATATTTCTTACAATAGTGAAGATATAAAAATATTAAAAAACATATTGAATGAAACACAAAACAATACAGATATACTAAATTGGGATATTGATAATCCAAATAGTATTGACGAAGTTGAATGGACAAAAATAAATAATGAATATTACTTATCTTCTGTTAATTTCAGTAATCTATCTATTGACGGAGATATCAATTTATCAAAGTGTATCTATTTAGAAGACTGCGATTTTTCAAACACGGATATTAACTCTATCCAACTACCTTGTTCATTAACCAATGTAACGAATAGATCCTTTGAAAACTGTATTAAATTGCAAGTAGTAACCATCAACGCTGATAATGCAATTATTGGCTCAAATGCTTTTTCAGGCTGCATATCATTAAAAAGTATTGTTAATGCAGAAAAAATCGTATCTATAGGCAGAAATGCATTTAATAACTGCGAAAATTTAGATTTTTATTTTTCTGAAAGCAATTCGAATTCTTTTATTGAGAACTATGCTCAACAGTATAACTTCAATATTGTCGATTCCGTTATTTCAAATACCTACGGTTATGCCGGAATAATGAATGGTTATAATAAAACCAAATTTGATTTAAATAAATTACCATTGCCCTATAGCTGCGGAACTGTCAGTATTTATACAATGGACAAACAATTCATAAAAACGATTAATATTGATAAAAACGGAAAATTCAATTTTGAAAATCTAATTATAGGAACAAAATATCGCATAGTTATAGATGGAGATACTGCTATACCAAGAGAAGAATTTTTTGTTCCGATTACCCATGATTATTGTATAACTCCAAATACGGAATGTTTCGGAATGATAGTGTGTGATTATAACAGGGATGGTTTAGTGAATTCTTATGATGTGCAAGAATTTTCAAAAGCATATGGTCATGATCCTAAAGATGAAAATTTTAATATGACAATATACGATTTCAATTGTGATGGTCACTGTAATGCAACAGATATGACCTGTTTTGCAAGCTTGTCGTATATCGATTATCATACTTTCAATTATCATTAAAAGGAGATGCCAATGAAAAAGTACTTATCAATTTTTATAATAATTATCACACTGTTGTCTTTGTGTGCTTGTTCGACCGATAACAATAAAAATACAGATAATAACTCTGTGCAATCTTCAAAAACAGATCAAAGTGAGATTACTGACACAGAACCAACTGGCGATACAGATAAAGATGATGTAGTCAGCGATTCTGAAGATGTTGTATTAATAAGATATTTTAGACAAAGAAAAGAACTTCCTTATAATGACGAAACCAAGAGTATTCTTAATGATATTAAGGAGTGTACTGACAAGCAAAAAACCGAGTTCGAACATAAAATAGGTTCAATATCTATAATACATAATAACAACGATGAAGTATCAGAAGATTTTGCCAATATCTATATGGGTGAAGATGATAATGTATATGCCAGATACATAAATAACAGTGACGGGGAAACTGCATATAAACTGGATATTGAAGCATTGGGTTTAGAATGAAAACTAAGGAGATACTATGAAAAGCAAAATTAAATTTATATCATTTATTACTTGTGTTATTTTTGTGATAACAATATTACAGCCTATAGCAGTATTTGCTGATAATACGGATGATACCATAGTTCAAAACAAGGTATCTCAAATAAATAATAAAGTAACTGATTTAAATTCATTAAATTCAGTTACTGTTTCAAATTATGCAGAGCTAAAAAGTGCAATTAATGATAAAATCCAAAATATTATTATATCTGATAATATTCAATTAGAAGATGCTCTGCAGATTGGATATAATATTTATTTTCACTCAACAGAAAACCAAAAAACTATTTTTTCACCTACAGGATTAAGACATATCGAAGTGACAGCCGACGATGTATTAATTGCTTTTGATAATATCATACTTAACGGTAGCTGTACAGCAAAAAAAGATGTCGGTGGTGGAATTAATGCTCCATATAAAAATCTTGATATATTCGGAGCTGACATTCAGCAATGCAGTGCCGATTCGGGTTCTGCAATAGAAAATGCTCCCGCAGATGAAATGGGTACTTTTGCCATATATAACTGTAATTTCAGCAATAATATGGGAATTGATGCTGTTTTTACCAGTTCATTAGAATCATTAATTTATAATTGCTCTGTGGAGGATAATGAATGTTCCGGATTATCTCTTGGTCCAGCTGATGAAATTTATCTTTCAGATGTTATTGTATATGATTGTTACATAAAAAACAATTTAGGTACTGACGGCGGTGCATTGAATTTATATTGGTCCGATGTCTATATTAATGAAAATACAATTATTGAAAACAATAGTGCGACTACCGGCGGCGGTATATATACATGGGAATGCAATTTAAAAAATCATGCGGTAATAAAAAACAACTCTGCTGATAAAGGAGGTGCTGTATATTCATACAAATCTGATATTATAAATTACTCTGATATCATCGGTAATACATCTAAAACCAGCGGCGGAGGTATTATGCTTGAAGAAAGCACATTTACACTTGAATCTGGTGAAATTTCATATAACAAAGCAGATACCAAAAAAACAAATGTTGAAAGCATAGGCGGCGGAATTTGTATATATACTGCTTCAGATAAAAATGATGTTACCATTAATAACGGTGTTATAAAAAACAACATTGCTGCATCTGGTGGAGGTATTGGCTACGCATACTCTGCAAATTATAACAGCACTACAGATATTCCTGAAATCGTCATAAATAATGGTATAATTTCAAACAACGGATATTCATTTGATGAAAACGGTAAAGTTGCAGTTATAACGAATGAAGGCGGAGGCATATTCGGTTATTATGTTGAAATGAATGGTGGAATTATCGAGAATAATATTGCCTATTATGGCGCCGGTATTAAAACACTGGATTTTATTATGACTGGTGGAACAATACAAAACAATGGGTATTATGAAGATGAAAACGGAAATCAAACACTTTTAAATTATTGGGGTGGCGGTGTATATACTTACGGAAACACTTCAATTACAGGCGGAACAATCAGTGCAAACCAGGCTGAACGCGGTGCAGGACTATACATAGTAAAAAATTTAACGCTTAATTCTAATGCAAAGGTTGAAAACAATAAAGCTCATGATGTCGGCGGAGGTGTATATTATTATCATCTTGCTGATACAACAAGCACGGATATGAATAAGTTAAATAATAATACTGCTTTAATTGATGGTGACCAATATTATGTATTCTAAAAAACATATATAGCAGTACATTGTCTAAAATGAAAAAATTATTTTCTTTTATGCTTGTATTATCAACCATTCTATCTGCCACTGCTTTTAGTGCTTTTGCTAATAACTTAGACCGATTGAAATTTGCTGAATGGAATGGGATTGGATTGATTTTGATAATGCAGGACTCATCGTTCGACATTGGCTGAAGATTTAGAGCCATACTTGTTAAGGCACACCTTCTATACCGACTGCCAAGCTGCAGGAGTTCCGCTGAATGTTGCTAAAGAACTTATTGGATACGCGGACTATCTGTAACGGCAAAAATATATACTCATATGGTAGACGAAGCATTTGAACAAAACAGAAAACGATTAGAAGAATATGCTAATACAAAAGAGCAAAAAGCAGTTAACGAATAATATAAAAAACAAAAGATAGGGGTACTGTAAAAACTACAGTATCCCTATCTCAAACTTTATAGACAAACAATATGAAAACAAAATTTTATTAAACTTTTTTCAATCGATCATTTGTTGTGAATTGCTTTTTCAAGCTGTTCAAGTGCAGTTGCTAATGTTTTACGAGTGCAGGCTAATACAATACGTTGAAACATAGCTGATTTTTTTCCGAAGATATGACCTGCATCAAGCCATAGTCCGGCTTTATTTATAATCAAGTCATTTAGTTCTTTATAACTTAATCCTAATTGTGAACAATCAAGCCACGCAAAATAAGTTCCTTCTGGTTCAACGAGTTTTATTTCAGGCAAACTCTTTTGCAGAAAATCCCGTAGGAAATCAAGATTATTCTGCATATATGTTTTGCATTGGCAAAGCCATTCAGAACCGCTTTCATAAGCAGCCTGAGCAGCAACCAAGCCTAAAGAATTAAGTTGTGAATAACCACAGGCATCAATTTCATTTAATATCTTTTTTCGCGCTGTTAAATCAGGTATCCATATATTTGAGACCTGCAAACCTGCAAGATTGAAAGTTTTGCTTGGTGCAGTACAGATTATAGATTTGTCCTGCATTTGCGGACAAGCAACAGAAAAAACAGTATGCTGATTACCATTTAAAGTGAAATCACAATGAATCTCATCAGACACAACAAAGACATTATATCTGTTGCATATTTCACCAATTTTCTGTAATTCATCTTTTGTCCATACTCGTCCGACTGGATTGTGCGGAGAGCATAATATAAAGAGTTTTACACGATTTTCTTTGATTTTACTTTCAAAATCATCAAAATCAATTTCATAATGCCCGTTTATATAAACAAGTTCATTTTGAACAAGCTTGCGATTATTATCTTCAATTGCGGAATAAAACGGATAATAAACAGGTGTCTGAATAAGTACACTGTCACCCACATCTGTCAAAGCTCGTATTGCCATCGCAATAGCAAAAACGATACCGGGTGTTTTAACCAACCATTCCGGTTTTGTTTCAAAAGAAAAACGCTCTGAAAACCATTTTGATACTGCTGAATAATAATCAGCTTTTACTTCACTATAGCCAAAAATGCCATGATGAACGGCTTTATGCAAAGCGTCCAACACAGGCTGTGCGGTAGGAAAATCCATATCTGCAACCCAAAGCGGCAATACATTTTCCGGATAACCGCATTCAACAGCAAAATCGTATTTCAAACTATTTGTTCCTTTGCGATTTACAAATTCATCAAAATTGTAATTTCTCATAATCACACCTCCATTGCCTGTTTTAAATCATAAATCAAATCATCGGCATTTTCAAGTCCGATAGACAATCTTAAAAGTGTTTTTGTTATTCCGAGTCTTTCACGCACTTCTACAGGGACATCGGGATGTGTTTGAAGAATAGGATAAGTAATCAGTGATTCTGTACCACCAAGACTTTCAGCAAATATAATCAGCTTAACACTTTCCAGTATCTTTATAGCGGTTTCCTCACTATCAGTCTGAAAAGAAATCATACTACCGTAACCTCTTGATTGTTTCATATTCGTTTCATAGCCGTTATGATTTTTCAAACCGGGATAAAACACCTTTGTTACTTTCGATTGTTTTTCAAGCCACTCAGCTATTTTTATGGCATTTTTCTGCTGTTGCTCCATGCGAACTGCAAGTGTCTTGACACCACGCATAACAAGCCAACTGTCAAAAGGCGACAAGGTATTGCCAACGCTTTTTGCAATAAATCTGATTTTATCGGCGATTTGCAAATCCTTAGCACTTACAAAACCTGATATCGTATCATTGTGACCGGACAAAAATTTGCTGCCGCTGTGAATAACAATATCTGCACCTAATGACAATGGGGTCTGGAAATACGGTGATAAAAATGTATTATCAACAATAAGCAATGAATGATTTCCATGTGCCAAATCAGCACAAGCCTTAATATCGGTAATCTTCATCATAGGATTACTTGGTGTTTCAAGATAAATTGCCTTTGTGTTTGGCTTTATAGCATTTTCAACATTTTTTAAATCTGTTGTATCCACATAATCAATCTGTAAGCCATTCTTTTTCAAGATAAGATTGCTTAGCCTTACTGTTCCACCATATAAATCATCTGACATAATAATATGATCACCTGTTGAAAACAGTTCAAAGCAGGCTGTTATTGCTGCCATACCTGAAGAAAATGCAACTGTATCTGCAGCATTTTCGAGAGATGTAATAATATTTTCAAGACGCTGTCGAGTAGGATTTGACTCTCTTGTATAATCAAATCCGTTTTCGTTATGTCCCGGTTTTATATGACTGAAAGAAGCTGTCTGATATATAGGAAAGCTGATGGCATAGTTTTTATCTTCTAAAATGGAATTACGATTACCGTGTATACATCGGGTTTCAAGCTGATCACTCATTGTTCGTTCTCCTGTTGTTCAAGTAGTTTTTCTAATGCTAATGCAATCTGATCCGGGCAGGATGTGCTTTTAAAACTGCATTTAATACCCTTTAGCCTTTTTATTGACTCTGCTACTGACATGCCGTTAATTAAAGCAGAAATACCTTGCAAATTCCCACTGCAACCACCAATGGCATTTACACTTTGAATTAAATTGTTATCATCTATTTCAATTGTAATTTCACTAGGGCAGACACCGCTTGGCTGAAATACATAAGTCATATTTTGTTCCTCTGTTTTAAAAATTTTGGTATTAATTCACCTGAAATAATAACACCTATTAAAGTAAGTATCATTCCCACTAGCATTCTGCCTGTTACATTTTCATGAAGAAAGACTATTGAAAAAAAGGTTGTAATAACAGGTGAGCAATAGCAATATAAATTTGCTTTAACAGAGCCTATTGTTTTAAGAGAATAATTCCAGGTAATAAAACTGATTGCACAGGCAAAAACAGCAAGATACAGCAAAAGTGCTAAATTAGAAGGCTTTAGCCATAAATTAAAATGCTCAAAACCATCAAATTTCAGCGAAACAGGCAGCATAAAAATGATACCATAGAAAAAATTCCTACGTGTTGTAAGAATAACATCAAAGCCATATTCTCCTATTTTTTCCATAGTTATAGAATAAACAGCCCAAACGATTGCAACAGCAATTCCAAGCAAATCACCAATTAAGTGAATTTGTACATTGGATTGATCGGCAAAACTGATAAAAAACACGCCTGCTATACAAATAAAAAAGCCGACAATAAAAGGCGTCTTTAACTTTTGCTTAAAAACAATCCATGCCATAATACCGACAAAAAGTGGTGCTGTTGAAACAATTATAGATAAATTTGAAGCCTGCGTATACATTAAAGCAATTGTTTCAAGCAGATAATTCAGCGCCACACCCGTTAACCCAGCCAAAGCAAAAAGTAATTCCTTTTTTACGCTTTTAATTTTTAATCGTTTGGGTCGAACAATCCACATTACAGCCCAACCTATAATAAATCTGATAATGATGATTTCAACAGGGTTAAACTGTTTTAGCAAAACTTTTGTTGCAATAAATGTTGTTCCCCAAACAAGAATGGTAAAAGCTGCAGCTAGATTGCCTTTGAATTTATCAGATAATGTAATCATAGTCACCCAAAGTCCTTCTTAAAAACCGCTTTGTACTCTCGTGTTTCGGAGAGGCAAAAAACTCTTTTGCAGTATTATCCTCTACAATGACACCGTTTTCCATAAACACAACCCGATCGGCAACCTCTCTTGCAAAGTCCATTTCATGCGTAACAACAACCATTGTTGTACCTTCTTTAGCAAGCATTTTCATAGTATTCAGCACCTCACCTGTAAGTTCAGGATCGAGAGCGGAGGTTGGCTCATCAAACAGTATTACCTCAGGTGAAGGTGCAACGGCACGTGCAATTGCAACACGCTGCTGTTGTCCACCTGATAATTCAGCAGGATAGTAGTCAATGCGATTATACATACCCACTTTTTTCAGTACATCTTCTGCAGTTTTCCTTGCTTCTGTTTTATTTATTTTTCGTGCCGTAATCAAACCTTCGGTTACATTCTGCAACACAGTTTTATTGCTGAAAAGATTATAGCCTTGAAAAACAAACCCCATTTTCATACGCAGTAATCTGATTTCTTTTTTGCTTACAGATGTAATATCCTTGCTGAAATCATTAAATATTATTTCTCCTTTATTTGCTTTTTCAAGAAAACTAATACATCTTAGTAAAGTAGTTTTACCTGAACCGCTGCTACCTATAATTGCAACAACTTCACCCTTATTCACTTTGAAATCAATTCCCTTAAGAACCTCCGTATCATTAAAGCTTTTATAAAGATTTTTTACTTCAAGCATAATAAAATGTTACCTTTAGTCTATAATTTCTTCGGGTTCAACCTGCAATATATCATTAAAATAATTGTTTGCAATCATAAGAACACCCATTGTTGTAATTACAACGATTTCTTCTTCGTTAAATTCCTCTTTAAGCCTTTCAAACAATTCATCAGGTATGTTTTTCGGATTTTTAACGATAGCCCTTGCATATTCAATCAAAAGCTTCTCCTGTTTCGTAAAGTCAAAGGTTTCAAAATCAATATTGTTCTTTTTCAGCAAATTTGTAAAATAAGCACTGCACACAAGGCAGTCGTTTTCAAGCGATATGGCATACTCATAAAAATCTGCCGCACGCTTGCCTATCAGTTTTTGTAATTCGTCATCAAGAGAATAGGAGCTTTCCTCAAGCGCCCTAAAGGCCTCTACATTATGTAAAAGTGTTCGCTTTTCACTTGTTATTTTGTGTCCCTTTGCAAGATGATTGTTAACAGCCTTTTTTACTTCTTCAGTTGATTCATCTATGTTAATTTCTGAAATTCTGCTCATATTTTTTCTCCCGTCAATTTAATTTTTATTTTCTTATCAGACTTTTTCCAAACCGCTTTCTTTTCCAGATAAGATTGCAGCAGTGACAGCAATGAACTTATCAGCAAATAAACCAAAGCAGCTTCGCAATATAATGCAAACGGCTCAAAATATCTGCCTGCAATCTGCTGGGCTGTTTTAAACAATTCAATTACCGTTATGCTTGATGCAAGTGAAGTATCCTTTGTTAAACCGATAACTGAATTGAAAAGATTTGGAAATGCTACCTTTGCCGCCTGCGGCAAAACAATTCGTATCATTATCTGACTATACTTCAATCCTGCCATATATCCTGCTTCTATTTGTCCCTTAGGTACAGACAATATTGCAGAGCGTATTACCTCTGAATTATACGCTGCAACATTTAGCGAAAAAGCAATTATAGCCGCTGGAAATGCCGGGATAGTTAACCCTATTGACGGCATTCCGTAAAATATGATAAATAATTGAACAAGAAGCGGTGTTCCCCTGAATATCCAGACATATATACGAACAATTTGTTTTAATCCTTTGATTTCCATTATTTGCACTATTGCAAGCAACAGTGCAAATAATGTTCCTAAAACAAAGGATATAATGGTAAGAGGAATCGTAACTTCTAAACAGGATAAAAAGATTTTTCCAAACGATGATACTAAAAGTTCTATTAATCTTTCACTCATAATGACTCTCTTTTATTTGTTAGCTGATTCTGTGAAGTTGTCAGAGAAATACTTTTCAGAAAGAGTTTTAAGTGTGCCATCCTGCTGCAATTCTTCAAGAGCCTTGTTTACCGCTTCAACAAGTCTGCTTTCACCCTTTTTAATTGGAATAGCCACAAGCTCTTCTGATGCCGGAATTTCAAATTCCGGATGAATTTCGGTATCAGGATGCTCTTTTAAATAGCTCTGTAAAAGCAAAGCATTAAAACCAATAAAATCTGCACGGCCTGAAACAAGAAGATTTACAGCATCTGAACTTGTTTCAATCGGAACAATTGTTGCACCGTTTTCTTCAAACCATGGAGCATAAATATTTGTAGTGTTGGCTGCAACCTTTTTTCCTTTAAGATCTGCAACAGTTTTAATGGAATCATTATCATTTCTTATAACAATCTGCGTTGTAATATAGAGGTATGGATTTGAAAAATCATATTTTTCTTTTCTTTCATCAGAAATACTTACGCAGTTGATTACAGTATCAAGTCTGCCACTATCAACACCTGCAAGAAGTGAATCCCATGGTGCCTCAACAAACTCTGCTTCAACACCAAGCTTTTGAGCAACTGCCTTTGCAACCTCAACATCAAAGCCTGTTAATTCTCCGTTATCATCGTGATATGTAAATGGAGCATATGTGCCTTCTACACCAACAACAAATTTGCCTGCCTTCTGAATTGCCGCTAATTCATCGTCAACAGTTGATACAGAATTGTTACTGTTATCTGCATCATTTTCCTTCTTTGCCTGACTGCATGCTGCAAATACGCCTGCAACCACCACAATACTTAATACAATTGCGATTATTTTTTTGTAATCCTTCAAAAACTTTTTCATTATAAAAAACTCCTTTAATTTTTTGTTTTAGTATTAATACTTTTCCGCTATAGTTGTATTATACATCTGCAAGCCTCAATTGTCTAATATCATATAGGTATAGTAGGTTATAAATTAAAACTATAACAAAAAAAGATGAACCAACTAAAAGTTCATCTTTTCCTATATTATATTAGATTTAAATATTTTATACATTCTTCAATATAAAGCTTTCCGAGATTGCTTAATATTGCATTTTCTTTAATTATATATCCTATCTCCATTTTATTGTATTCATCGCCGTCCGATTCAAATGGGACTGCAATATAGTCACTGCCGTTCAATTCTTCACAGATAATACCTGAGCAAAGGGTGTATCCATTAAGTCCAATCATTAAATTAAGCATAGTTGCTCTGTCATTAGTCTTAATTGTTCTGGGATATTCATTTGTAGTAAGTATTTCCTCTGCAAAATAAAATGAACTGTTATCACCCTGTTCAAAGGACAAGCAGGGATAATCATTCAATTCTTCAAAATGGATTGATTTATGATTTGCAAGGGGGTGGCCTTTCCAGAGATACACAAATGCATCACAATCAATCAATTTATTAAACTTCAACCCATTTGTTTTAAGAATTTTAAGTATAACCTTTCTGTTAAAATCACTTAAATAAATAATCCCTATTTCACTTTTTGAAGTGTTTACATCTTCTATAATTTCACGAGTTTTTGTTTCTCTTACTGCAAATTCATATTCGGAAGTATTGAATTTTTTTACAAGCTCAACAAAGCTTTTAACCGCAAAAGAATAATGCTGAGTTGAAACTCCGAATTTCTTTTTTAGCGAGCCGTTTTTACCATACTTATCCAGAATCGATTCATATTGCTGATAAAGCTGTCTGGCATACAAAAGAAATTCAACACCATCATTTGTCAGCGATACCCCTCGACCACTACGATGAAATATCAATATACCCAACTCTTTTTCCAATTCCTTTATAGCACTTGTAAGTGATGGCTGTGATACATACAAAATCTCTGATGCTTTATTTATTGAGCCAAGCTCTGAAATTGTAATAATATAATGCAGCTGTTGTATTGTCATATTATATATACGCAATTAAATAATATATTCAACTGTGTCCTCCTGTGTGATTTTTGTGTTTTCATTGAATAGTAAAACGGCCTCTCTTGTGTCAATACCAGCAAAGGAATACAATTCCTCTTTATCGTTATTAAAATATGATGACGGCACAATGCGGTTATATTCAAATGGCTTATCCAATACGATTTTAATATTTTCATCATCAAAAGTATCTTCTCTGTAATACGGATCAAACAGCAATAGAGTATCATCTTTAATGCCTGTAATAAGAACATAATGCCATTCATCATAAAAAAGTCTTGCTACAACAGCACCACCTCTGACAAGTGTATCATTAATCAAACTGCTTTGACCGATATACACCTTTTCTTCTGATATGTAATTTGATGAAATCGAAAGTAATCCGAGCTTTCCGAAATTATTAAGCCAGTTACTCAAAAACATCATCGCAGAGCAGGATGTCCCAAGCTTTCCGGGTATACCATCACTGCTGTGACAATCAAGGCAATAAAGCATAATATTACGCACGATTTCAGGTGGTATTTCCTCTCTTTCAAAAAGAAAGCTAATTGCATTGAGCATTGATGTAGGTCCGCAATCATAATCTGATATCTGATAATGCAATGGTATTTTCATAGTTATGACCATACCTTTCCGCTGCGCTGCAAGGAACAAAAGGAATATGAAA
>CAMWPJ010000060.1 GCA_947176035.1 uncultured Clostridia bacterium
TCCGAAAACTGAAATTCTAATTATAAATAAAGCAGAATTCCTAAAGAAAATGGTTACATTTCTTAAGAATTCTGCTTTTGATTTTGTTATGATATATTTGATATAACAAAAAGGTTATGCGGAGGTTGAAATGAATACGAAAGCATTACATTTTGATAAAACAATTACACATTGGGACGAGGCATTACCGCTTGGAAACGGTGATTTGGGCTGTCTGATATGGAATAGCTCCGACAAACTGCGTTTCAGCCTTGACAAAGGCGGAATATGGGACTGTTCCAATTCGCCTGAAAATCAGGATAATTTTACATATGATGATATAAAAAAACTTGTTGCAAATAAAAAACAAAAGCAGATTCAAAAAAAATATGATGATTCTTATAATCATCCAACACCTACAAAGCTACCTGCAGGCAAGATTATTTTAGATTTGGGTGTCAAAGAAAATATAATATCTAATTTAGATTTCAACACTGCGCAGGCTGAATTAATGATTGGCAAAATATCGGTAAAATCCTTTATTCACGCACAGAATAATTACGGCTTGATTGAAATAAACAAAACAGATGTTAACTTAACTATCGATAATCCGAAATACGGAAAAATCAAAAAGTTTTCTATTAAATTCCCATCCAAGGGTACTGTGCAGTCACTCAAAAATCTGCACTACCCTGATGCTGAATTTTTCAATACTACTGAAAACAATATAAATTATCAATACTTTATTCAGCCGACAAATGACGGCTTTTATGGTATTGTTACTGCAAAATATGAATACAATCATCAAACTCTCATTGCGTATACTGTGGGTGTAAGCAAAGATAAAAGCTTTGCAGAAAATTGCAAAGCAACCATAAAATCTGCAATAGAAAAAGGATATGATAATGCATATACTGAGCATAAAAAATGGTGGGAGGAATACTGGCATCAAAGCAGCATTACATTGCCTGACAAGCTGCTTGAAGAGCAATGGTATCTTAACAATTATCTGCTTGCAAGCTGCAGCAGAAAACACAAATTTCCTATGCCGCTGCAAGGTGTGTGGACGGCTGACAACGGCTCACTTCCCCCTTGGAAGGGCGACTATCACCACGATTTGAACACACAGATGTCCTACTCAAGTTATCTGAAAGCAAATCATCTTGAACAGGGAGAATGCTTTATAGATTATCTGCTGGATATGGCAGAGGCAGGCAAAAAATTTGCGAAAAACTTTTATAATGCGGACGGACTGTGTTTGCCGTCTGTTATGGATATTGAAGGGCACGCACTTGGCGGTTGGTGTCAGTATGCACTGTCGCCTACTAATCAACTATGGCTGTGCCAGATAATGGCAAGACATTATTTCTTCACAAAGGATAAGGAATACCTTAATAAAATTTATCCGTATATGCAAGAGGTAGGCAGATTTTTAATCAGTATTTTGAAAGAGAAAAACGGAATTTATAAGCTGCCTTTATCTACTTCTCCTGAAATACACGATAATTCCCTCAAGGCTTGGCTGACACCGAACAGTAACTATGATTTGGCTTTAATGCGATGCTTTGCAGAAAATATGATAAGACTGAGTGATGAAATCGGTAACAACCATGAAACAGAAATATGGCAAAAGCGTCTTGATAAATTTGAGCCGCTTGCAGTTAATCAAAATAATATCTTGATGCTCTCGCCTGATGAAAGTCTAAGCTGTTCACACAGGCATCATTCTCACTGTATGTCAATTTACCCACTGAGAACGCTTGAATATACAACAGAGAAAAACAAAAAGATAATTGACTCTACAATAAAGGATTTAGAGAAACACGGAATCAGCGAATGGGTTGGCTATTCTGTTGGTTGGATGGCTCAGTTTTACATTATTCAAAGTAATGGAGAAAAAGCCTGCAAGTTGCTTCACGACTTCTTCAATTACAACTGCACAGACAATGGCTTTCATATCAACGGAGATTTCAAGCATAAAACCGATTTTAATATGAAATACAGACTGTTCACACTTGAGGGCAATTTCATAGCTACAGATGCAATACAAGAAATGCTGTTATACAGCGAATGGGGTAAAATCAAGCTGTTCCCTGCCATACCGAGTAATTGGACAGAGGCTGAATTTGAGAACTTCAGAGCCTACGGCGGATTGCTGATTAGCAGTAAGCTGACCGATGGTAAAATAAGCTATGTAAAAATCAAAGCAACAGCATACTGCACATTCACGATTGAAAATGATTTGTCACATCTTAACTGCAGTATAAAAATAAATGATATTAAAAATATATCCCTTAATAAAAATGATGAAATTGTATTTTCATAAAAAAACTCCTCAGCTTATCGGCTGAGGAGTTTTTCTATAATAGTTCAATTACTTTTGCGCTTTTTAAAATCAGCTTATCCGAATTCAATGGAATTGGTATTTCATTATAAACATTTGAAATACCGAATTTTGTTTTCGGTGCAGTGCGGATTATAAATGTATTATTCTTTTCAATATACTTTTTATAATCACGCAGATGCATTACAAATTTTCTGTCTATATTAAAGTAATCATTAATTAAGATATTACCACTGAACACCTGAAGATTCAGTCCGTCAAATTCAAATTCCAGCTTAACATCAAATCTGTTTTGGAGTATATCCTTCGGCAGTTTTAATGCATAATAGCTGCGTTTGCCTGTTGAATACAGGAAATAATTAAATGGCAGCTTTTTCTTTTCACATCTCGTCAAGGCTATATCATTTTTCAGGTCAATTTCTGTTTCCTGCTCGCAGTAAATTTTATCGTTATCGCTATAAACAGTGCCATTCAAAAAGTAGGCTTTGCCGTTAATAAAATGAAATTGTTTTGCCTTTTCATAAGGAATAACGATTATTCTTACATCATCCACAAGCGTGCCGTTTTCTGAATAATCAAGCGTAATTTCTTTGTTATTGACAACGCATTTCGGTTCAATCCCCTCACACTGTGCAAAATAACAAATCGTTTCACCGTTAACCTCAGTTTTGGCAATCGGCTGTGCAAGAATATAATCAAAATGAACAGAACCGAGATTAAGATTAAAAGGATAAAAGAACATTGTATCTGCTTTGATATTGATTTTCGGCAGATTTATTTTTTTATCGCCTATTTCAAATGTTACACTGACATCATTAAAATCCTTATAATGCAAGCCTTTCTCATAAGTGCCGGCAAAGAAATATCCAATCCCCTGTTCATCAGCTCTTATAGAGCATTTCAAGAATGAAATATCATTAGGGTCATTCGATTTCCATTTAGGAAAATACGCCTGTTTTGTGCATATTTCGTTATCAAATTCATTGATGAAAAGGTGTAATAATCTTAATCTATCGCCGTGCACACGGCAAACACCATATCTGCTTATAGGTGCCTGAAAATCATAATCAATGATAGGATAATTATTGGGATAGCCTGTTAAACGATTTTCCTGCATCAGTCTGTCATTTGGATTTGCACCGCCGCAGAACATATAGTAACCAAGCCAGTTCACACCGCTTGCAAACTTTGCAAAGCCAACGCCATATCCGTCTTTTTCACCAATATACGGTCTGCGGTGCTGTGTTACCTGATTGCCCGGTCCGATTTCGCAGGCTGCATACGGAATATCATCATACACATTTTCATTAACAACTGTATTCTTATGCAAGTCTGCACCGATTTCATCCTCTGTTTTTGCAGGAGTAATCGCAAAACGATTGTTTGGTTTTAATGCCTTCTTACCTATTGTCCATGGTGCATCCGGATAACCGCCCATCATCGGCAGAAAATCATTATCAGGCTTACCTGATGGCCATGCAGTCATCGTAAAAAACGGTACTTTGAATCCGATTTCTTTTGCAATTTTACGCAAAGATCTAATATGCTCGGTAGAGCCTGTATATTCATTTTCAAGCTGTAAACCAATAACAGTTACACCGTCAAGAAACGGCTTAACCTCTTTATAAAGTCCATACCAGTATTCACGAACCTCTTTAAGATAGGCAGAATCATCACAGCGTTTTTTGAGCATTCGGTTAATACGCTTTGGAAAGCCGCCCCTTATAACCTCACCATGACACCACGGACCGATACGCAGAATGCACGGCATATTTACATCCTTACATATTTGCAAAAAGGCTGCAATATCTCTGTTGTCTCTGAAATCAAATACATTTTTATGCTCCTCGTGGTAATTCCAGAAAACATAGGTTGCTATTGTATTAATCCCACAATTTCGCATTTTTAAGACAATTTCTCGCCAGCGTTCTCTCGGCAATCTTGAAAAATGAACCTCACCCGAAATAATTGTATATGGCTTGCCGTCCTTAGTAAAATACTGCGTATTTAGACCGTAAGAGCTTTCAATATTTGAATAATTAAAAGCACCATTTGAAACAGGTTTGGGAGATGCACTGATAGCTATATTCATACATTTTCCTCGTTCATAACAATATGTTCAATATTAACGGACTGATTTTCATTCTGCCCTGTAATGGTAATCAGTGTACCGCCTGTTTCCTTTGCAAAATTCCAAGGCACAGGTGATGGTCCTGTTTTAAGCCCGTATGTATAGGTAATGCCGTCATAAGTAATGCTTGCATTATTTTCATGGTCATGACCACAGAATATGTATTTTGTTGAGCCAAGCTCTTTGCATTTATCAACAAAGCCTGATTTCACAGGTGCCGCACCGGGAAGATACTGGCAGTAGCCGAAGCCGTATTCCTCAGGGATTGTATAAACTCCGTTTTCGTCCTGAACACCATATTTTTCTACAGCCTCACGGAATTCAGGCTGCGCAAAATGAGAGAAGGTCATAGAAGGAACAACTCTGCCAGCTGCATTTTCAATGCCTTTAACATTCCACTCATACCATGCAATCTGCTCATAGCCCATATACACCTCTTTTGTTGAGCCGTCATCATATGTAAGATATCTGCCGTTATCAAGCATAAAAAGAGTATAAACAGGATTTCCATTCTCTGTTATATTGATTACATAGTTACCACAACCGTAAAGGTTTGACGGTCCTTTCTGCATTAAGCAGTGCTCAGCCGCCATATATTTATCAGCCTGCCAGTTAAGAGTGTTGGTTGGTATTTCATTATCATGATTACCGTAAACAGGCGCCCACGGAATACCGTAATTTTCCATATGCTTAATAAAATTGTTGATTGAAAAACGGCTTGCCATTGCAGATAAAACATCACCCGGCAGAGTAATCAAATCTGGCTGTGTTTTTTCAACAAGCGCATCCATTTGCTCGTAGCATTCCTTATTTTTACCAAAGCTTGCCCACAGCTGTGTATCGGTGAACATAAGGATTTTAAAGTCGTCCCTATCCTTTTCAACAGTCTGAATTTTGGCAATATCAAACTGCTGATCAGCGCTCCACACCTCAATATGCTTTTCACCTGTCAATGGAAAAAAGAGCACACCCACAACTGCCAATGCAATTACAAGAAATATACATACTGCAACTTTTATTCCTTTAATTATTTTCACTTTTTTTGACATATCAAAACCTCCTGTGAATTAACCTCAAAACCATTATAACCTATTGAATACTAATTTTCATCAAAAACTTTTTAGAATTACTGCAAACATAGCGGCAACTGAAATAATAGTTTTCGATAATCTCATAAACACTCCCCTCTTAATAATCTTTAAATTCATTATATATTAGCTAATACAAAAATAATTAAGAAAAGCAATCAAAAACTTTAGAAAATCTGCTATTCTTTTATGATTGAATTTCTAAAGTTTTAAGCAGTTTTTCTAAAGGAATTCAGAATATATTGTGATATTCTTTTGATAGACCCATTAAAATACGAGGTAAGATTTATGAATAAGACTCTTAAATTCAATTATAATTATTCAAAATGTATGGTTATGAAGTTAGATATGGCTTACCCTGAAAAGAACATACCGAACAAAAGCCATATACTGCTGACCTTTGACGAGGCACTTGAATACATAAAAAAGATTGATAATATCACGCAAGGCATAACAAAAATATATTATCTTGTCGGCTGGCAATACCTTGGGCACGATGATAAATATCCTGACTTTTTTGAGGTTAACGAGGCTTTGAAAAGACCTGAGGACAAAACCGCCTATGACAGCTTTAAGTGGCTTTGTGAGGAATCAAAAAAATATCACTCCGTTGTCAGTGTTCACATCAACTTTAATGATGCTTATGATAATGCGCCGTCCTTTAATGAATTTGTAAAAGCAGGTGCACTGATCAGAAAGAAAAACGGCAAGCCCCACGCAATAGAAAATTATAATGGAAGAAAGTGCTACAAAACCTGCCACAAGGCTTACTGGGATTCAGGACTGTTCAAAAAGATGTTTGACAGATTTGTTGATACATTTCCATTCATTGCCGAAACAGGCACAATTCATGTTGATAACTTTCAATGCTACAAAAATTATGCACCATATGTCAGCATGAAAGAAATGCAGAATGCAAGACACAGAATAATTGAATATGTGCACGAAAAGGGCATTGATATTACATCTGAATTTACATACAAGGAAAGTGACAGCCTGCCGAACAAACCAATATTCGGCTTGCCTCGTGACCATTTCAGCAAATACCCTATGGATACAGTTGGCTTGATTCCGCTTAGCTGGTGGTGCTACAGAATGACGAAAAAAGAAGTCGTTGAAACACCTCCATCTGTTTACTGCGGCGGTGAATACAGAGAGAAAAAATATAACAAATTGCTTTACGGCAATATGCACGGCGAGGATATTATAAGAAAGGATAATCAAAACTGGACAGAGGAATTTATACACAGATTTGCCACATATCAAGTGCCCTGTCATTTTCTCAACACGCACAAAAGATTATCCATCAGCGGCACAGGATATAACCTTTCCTGTATATTCAGTGACAATATTATTTCGTATGCAAAGGGTGAAAAGATTAGCCGTGATAATAGAATAATCAAAGACGGCAGCACACTGTTTTTACCATTTGTGCATAAAGAAAAACAGTATATTGCATACAGTGAAAAAGGTGATTTCAGAACTTGGGATATATTTGAAAAGAATATCACAAAGGCAAAAATATATCAGATAACCGAAAACGGCAATCAATTTATCAAGGAAGTTGATATATCAGGCAATAAAATTGAATTGCTCATCAAACCAAAAACCGCATTATTGATTGAATTTGAACAGCAAAAAGGACTGCAGCGGCTAAGCTGAGCAGTCCTTTTTGTTTATTATTTTAATGTTTCCAAGCCTTGATTACCTAAAGTAATTAACTGTCTGCAATAATCATCGCTGCGCTTTTGAATATCATCCTGATACACTTCAAGCTCAGGCATAGACACGGCAAAGAAATCATACTCGATTTTATCATGGATATGATTTTCACCAAATGAAACAAGCTGGTTAAACGAGTTTTCAGCCTTTGGAATATCACCAAGTTCATAAAAAGCAAGCCCTTGATAATAAATATAATCACTTGGCTGATCGTTATAATATCTTACAGGTGCAGGAACAGAACTGCCTGCTGCAGCAAGTGTGAAATGCTCCTTAGCTTTTTCATCATCACCAAGTAACCTGAAGCATTTACCGATTAAATAATATGTTTTATTATCAGGCACATTTTCAAGCTTGCCCTCTCCGAGATTATCAGGATAAGTTAATGTTTTCTCGCAAAGCTCTATTGCTTTTTCATAATTACCCTTTACCATTTCCTTTTCGGCAAGGGCAAACAATGCTGTTTTGTATTCACCTGAAACCTTGCCTTCACCGCCCTCCCAAGGGTGAAAGGTATGATTTTCAAGGCAGGAAAGTGCATCTTCATATCTGCCGTTCAAATTAAGCAATGTAATGTAAGCAAGATATAGAACATCTCGGCCCTCAAGAAGTGCTTTATGCTCTTCAAGAGTTTTCAACCTATCTCCTGTCGACACGCCTACTTTGGCAGAAAGCTGGTCAAGCTCAAGTAAAAATCTGCTGTTATCCGGTTCAAGTGCACAGGCTTTTTTAATTGAATCCAAAGCCTTTGCCATATCCTTTTGCTTGTTGTAATATGCAATAGAAAGATTACGATAAGGCATTGCAAAATCAGGTTTTAATTGGGCTGCATTCTCCCAGCATTCAGTTGCCTTTTCATATTGCTTTTTATCATAAAACAGATTGCCGAGATAATAACTCGCCATCGGTGCATTTTTTAACACAACAACTGCATTTTCAAGAATAAGCATTTCTTCAACTGTATTTGGGAATATATAATCACTGCTCATTGCCTCTGCTTTCATATAACAGTCCTTTGCCTTGTCAACATTACCGAGATTATACTCTGCATAACCTTTGTAATATTCCACAAGCGGATTGCTTTCAGAACATTTTTTAAGAATATCTATTGCCTTTTCATATAAGCCGTACTGCATATAATCAAGTGACAGTTTCAGATAATTAAATGTTCTTTCAATAGGCTTTTCAAGCTGATAAAGTATGCCGATTGAAAGTTTATCAATATCATAGCATTCGTTCAAAAAATCGGAATTATCCGTATCTAGCAACTGCATAAGCTCTGCTTTCAGTACTCTTGCTTTCATATTATGATAATTGCGAACAAGCGAATGATTGATAAAATCAAGTGCCTTTGCATATTCCTGCTTTCGTGTGCAGATACAAGCCAGGTGGTAAAATCCCTGTGACTGCGTTTCTGCACTCCATGTTGCTTTGAAGAAGGTGTCATAAGCTTTATCAAATTCACCTAAAAGTTCATAAGCGACACCAAGATTATAATAACACTCGCCACTGTAAGGATTCGGATTTCTCCACGTCTGCTTGTCGATTGCCTGCTTAAAATAGCTGATACTTTCTTTAATCTGTCCGTTTCTCAAAAGCAGCAAGCCATAAGCATTGTTAAGGCGAATATCTGTTTTATCTCTTTTCAGTCCCTCAAGGTAATAATCGGCAGGAGAATAGGTTGCGTGGCGATACTGCTCCAAGTGCTGACCGGCAAGGTATAATTCTTCAAGTGATTTTATATTTTCAGGCTTTTCAAGTACCTTTGCAGGCTCAGGAACAGGCTGATCAACTTTAGTATATTTTTTATATTCACATAATAATCTGCCATCACAAGCATAAACACGAATGCAATAGTCATTCAAGCCGTCCACTATGTCACAAAAGCATTGTTCAGGAGAAAGATTTACTGTTTTGGAATAAACCTCTTTGCCGTCTGAGGTTACTTTGATAACCGCATTATTATAAATGGCAGTCGTATAGATATTAATTGTGTTTTTATCAACACCGATTACGGCATCCTTTGTTGCATTTGACACTCTGCCAACTGTTTTATACGGCATAAAATACTGCGTAAAAGTCTTTTCTTCCTGTGGTTTAAGCCATGTAAAATCAGGCTGATTATCGGTAAATACACCTGTCATCAGTTCAATATAAGGACCATCCTCATCAGTGAGATTTTTATCCCACATTTTGCCGAAATCACCGCATCCCCAAGTCCACTGCTTTTTGCCCGGTGAAATATGATGGTCTGCAATATGCAATAATCCTGCATCCCTGCCCTCATCAAAATTGCCGATAAAATCAAAATCGGAATGTGCCGCCATATAGGAGGTTGGCACCTTTATATTTTTATAGCGTGAAATATCAACACCTGCTGAATAATCATATTTATAATACTCCCCTGTTGCAATCGGAAAGGTTGAAACATCACGCTTGCCGTGGTCATATACCGCATTCACATCCAGCGGGAACACAGAAAAGGTATCATCATTAACTGCAACAGCAGGATTCGCCCACCACAAAAAGGTCTGCGGATAGTCAGTCGGATTGTAAAGCTGACCCTTTATCTCAATATAAGCCTTATCGGGATAAAGTGTAATTGCAGCCATTCCTTTTGTGCCGTACATAACATCTGTTTCGCCCACATAAGCAGTAACGGAGCCGTCTTCATTTTCACTGATTGAATAATCAACAGGGCTGAAGGTTGACGGTCTGTGATGCTGGGGCCAGTTAAACTCTATGCCACCTGAAATCCAAGGCCCTGCAAGGCCTACAAGTGCAGGCTTAATCACATGATTATAATAAACAAAATCATAGCCGTTAGTTTTATCATAGGCTTTTTGTATTCTTCCGCCAAGCTCAGGCAAAATCATTACATAAAGATAATCATTTTCAAGAATAACCGCCTTATATTCCTTAAGTTCCTTTTCATCATATATCTTTTCGGTTACAGGCAGAGGATACACCTTTCCCGTACTGCCCTGATATGCTCTTTTCTCAATAAACAAAGGGCTTTTTTCAGGCTGGGCAATTTTATATGTAGGTATTTTTATAATTTCCTCACGGATTTCTGCTTTCATATTACACCTCATTATTTAATCTATCTTAACAAAAGTAATATTATTTTTATGAACATTGTCAGCAATATTTTTATCATATACCGAAATCGGCTTATCTGCTGAAATTTCAGTTACCATTCCTTTATTCCACTTAAAACTGATTTTTGCACCGTTTACAACCATATCTTTAACACTGCCTGATTCAGCAAAATTTTCAGGCAATGCAGGGATTAATTCAATTACTCCCCTCTCCTCTGTTAAAAGCATTTCATTGATACCTGCTACAAAACCGAGATTGCCGTCAATCTGAAAATAAAACGGCGGATGTACGCAAAACAGATTTGAGAATATTGCATGATTCAGCAAGCCTTTAATAACACTGCGTGCTGTATCTGTGTCACGCAATCTTGCAGCAAGGCAGATTGCCCAGGCAGCCGACCAACCGATATGCTGCCCTGAATTTTCAAGGCGATATTTAAAAAGCCTTTTTATCCACTGTGTCTGCTCTTTATTTTCGTAATATCCGATAAGATTTGCAGGATAAAAAGCATAAAGCGGTGAAAAATGCCTGTGCCCTTTTTCAGGTGTTTCATATTCCTTATGCCATTCGCATATTCCGTTTGCACCATTTTTAAACGGATATAATTTGGAATATTTTTCAGCAACTGCTGATTTCAAATTCTCATTATCTGATATTTTAAGCACATTTTTAAAAGCTTGCTTAACAAGGCCCATATCAAAGGCAGATGCATAATCAAGCTTGCATTTTTTACCATTATGTGCAAACACATTTTCAGGTGAAGCTGACGGACAGACAACATAATATCCATTATGCAAAACAAGATAATCACTTGCAAATTTTGCCGCCCCTGTAACAATTTCTTTTATTTTATCACCATACTCGTTCAAATAGCCATTGCAGTAATGGGCATATATTTCATTTGCAAGCCAAACACCGCATAATGGCTCAAACATATAGTTTGCATCACCCTGCACAGGCGGCGTTTTTCGCCATATATCAACATTATGATTACAAGCAAAGCCATTACATCCGTAATTGATTTTTGCAGTTTTTCTGCCTGTTTCAAGCAGTTCATAAATCATTTGAAGCAAGGGCTCAATACATTCCGACAAGCCTGATCGTGATGCACCCCAGTAATTCATCTGCGTATTAATGTTAACAGTATAATTACTGCTCCAGGGCGGGCGGACAGAATGATTCCATATACCTTGCAAATTTAACGGCTGACCGCCCTTTCGGCTGCCTGAAAGAATCATATACTTGCCATAGTTATATAGCAGTTCGCAAAGCGCCTTTTCATCCTTGCCATTTTTCACCGATTTAATTAATTCGTCAGTTGGTATATCCGTATCACGGTTAAACGAAATACTCTGTTGATTATGAAGGGCTGAAAAATCTTCAATATGTCTTTTTTTCAGTTCATCATAATTTTTCGTAACACTATTCAGATGTGCCTTGCACTTATTGACTACGGCATTTGTATCAGTAGAAGGCATTTTATCAAAACCGTTAAAGCCTGTTGCCGTTGCAAAATAAATGGTAAGCTCTGTTGCGTTTATAATCTTAATACTGCTTTTTCGTGGCTCGGACACTCCATCTGTATCAATCTGTGCACAAAGGCTAAACGCCATACCCTTTTTCTCATTATATTTAACAGGAAAAAGCTCTGTCCTCAGATAATTAGGTGCAACATAATCAGGAGCGTTTCCACACAAAGTAAGCATAGTTTCTTCTGTACTGACACAATGATGCAGTTTGCTTTTCGCCTTGATTTTAACAGAAAATCTTTTATCAGATTTTATTCTGTAAATAGTTATCCTATTGGGATAAGATGAAAACAGTTCAGATTTCATACCGTTTGATTCAACTGTATGCACACCTGTTGAAAGGTCAACTGCTCTTGACTTTATACTTTTATCCGTGCCACTGAATTCAAGAATAATGTCACCCAAAGGCAAAAAGGTTTCACTGTAAAAACCTTTCAGCTTATCCTCGCAAAGTGCATCTGCCTCGTTGTTCTTGCCTTCAAAAATCAGTTTGCGTATCTTTTCAAGATAATCAAGACTATCGGCAGAATTATAATCTTTCGGATAACCTGACCAAAGTGCCCCGTCATTAAAGCAAAGTCTTTCCCTTTTATGTGAGCCGTACACCATAACCCCTGTAAAGCCGTTGCCTATTGGCAAAGCCTCACGCCAGTTTTTTGCAGATTTTTTATACCAAATTTTATTCATATAACCCTCCGAATAATGGCATTATAGCACGCAGCCTTTTTTCAAAATAATATTAGCATATTGCTTTTCTTCGCCTGTTGCAATAATTGCGTAAGCCCTGATAAGATTTTTGCGTTTGCTGCTGCAGGAAAATTGCCGTCTGCAATTACGATTTCATCGCCATGTCCCATTTCACAAAGCACCTTAAGTAATTCGGGTGATATCATTTTGGGTATATTTTTAAGCATAATGATTCCTCATTGTTATTCATTTTATAAATAAGATTATACAACATATCTA
>CAMWPJ010000061.1 GCA_947176035.1 uncultured Clostridia bacterium
TTTATATACATTCCCTTTGCTTTTACGCTTATTAGTATTAATCTTCAATTTGGCGTTGCATAATATTCAATTTTCTTGATGAATAATTTTATTTTTGTTATAATGATAAAAAATATTATCAAATTGCAGGTATTATTATGGCTGTAATTTTTATTTTAACAATAGCAAAAGACAGATTTTAATGTTTTTGGTACAATAGATGAAGTTGTACAAATTCATTCACATACAAAGCTATTCTTAAAGAAAGTGCGTAGGAGGTTATTTATGAATACAGATAAAATAGATACCGCTTTGCCGCAGCAAAAATATAATTTTAATGTTTTTGATGCAGTTTATGTTAACAGTTCAGATCAATATCAGCAAAAGGATTATGAGCGAATATTAAATACCGAAAACAAGAAAAGTATACAGCTATGGGCGTGGAAAAATGATAAAGCCGCTGCTGAATTTGCCGTTTTATGTGCAGATAAGGATATTGAAAATGTATCTTTGAACGTATCTGATTTATTAGGTGAAGCAGGCAGAATTCCATCTTCACAGGTTAGACTTTCATTTATTAAGGATGTTAAGGCATACGCAGGTCATGCCGGTTGGTATGCAAATAATCCGAAAAATGTTTTGCCGCGTGGTAAAAGGGAATATTATCCCGAGGTTATTTATTCTGATGAGCCGGTGGCTGTAGCTAAAAATAGATTTCAGTTAGTATGGGCAGAGGTTTACATAACTAAAAATACCAACCCCGGGATTTACAGCGGAACAATTACAATTTCTGCGGAAAATACAGAAAAAACAGTTACTCTTGATTATGCTGTTGAGGTGTTGAATATAACATTGCCTGATCCTGAAAATTATCTGTTTGACACTGAATACTGGAGCCATCCGTATAATGTTGCATACTATTATGATGTTGAGCCTTTTTCGGATGAGCATTTAAAGATTTTAAAACAGCATATGATGCTTTATAAAAATCTTGGCGGTCATGCAGTTACAGCAAGCATTGTTGAAGAGGCATGGGGAGGTCAAACCTATGGAGGCAACAGAGCAGTTCATTATCCGTCTATGATAAAATGGATAAAAAGGACTGATGGTGAATGGGATTTTGACTATACTGATTTTGATAAATGGATACAGTTAAACAAATCTATAGGACTTGCTGATAAAATAATATGCTACAGTATGATGCCTTGGAATGGTATTGTAAAATATTTTGATGAAAAAAAGAAAAAGGAAAGTAAAATAAAAGCTAATCCGGCACGAAAAAAGGATTATGAAAAAATCTGGATGCCATTTCTGAAATCTTTTGTTAAGCATCTTGATGAAATGGATTGGTTTGACAGTACATATATCGGTTTTGATGAACGCCGTAATATGGAAACTGCTCTGGATTTAATTGATTCTGTAAAGAATAAAGATGGATTTGTGCTGAAAAAGTCTGCCGCGTTTAATGATTTTAAGCATAATGCTTCTGTTTTCAACAGACTTGATTATGCTTCTGTCGGACTTCAGCAAATTCGTGATAACCTTAAGGATTTTAAAATTCAGGTTGAGCAAAGAAGAGCTAATAAGCAAGAAATAACTATGTATACAGCAACAGAGCATGTTCCTAACAGTTTTACCAAATCAATTCCTGTTGAGAGCTATTGGACAATTATGTTTGCCGGGGCTCTTAATACAACAGGATTTCTCAGATGGGCATATGATGCGTGGGTTGAAAATCCTTTGGAGGAATCTACCCATTGGTCTTTTCCTGCGGGGGATTGTTTTCTTGTTTATCCGTCATATAAAAATGATAAACAACGGGAAAGCAAGTTTTCACTGCGTTTGGCTAAGCTTGATGAGGGCGTTCGTGATGTAAATAGATTGTATTTTATGCGTGAGAAGTCACCTGAATTAGCTGCTGAAATCGAAAACTTATTCTCTGCAGTAAAAGGGGATGCTGAAAACAGCTACGAATTTTATACTATGTCAAGAACAAATCTTTGGGGACGCAAAGCAAAGTGGCTTACAGAAAACGGCAAAAAGTCGATGCTTCTTGATATGGATAAAATTAAACAGAGAATTTATGAAATATCCTTGCTCTGCTGTGAAACTGGGTCGGATGATTTTGTTGTTAGATAAATAGTCAGTTGTTTTTTTTTTGATTAGCATATTAAAACTGTATAAAGGGAGTGATGCTGTGTATAATCCTCAATTAGATACATTCATATGTGTTGCAGATGCAGGCAGCTTCAACAAGGCGGCGGAGGAGCTGTATATAACACCGACTGCTGTTATCAAGCAGATTAATTTGCTTGAAAAAAGTATTGATATTAAGTTGTTTGAGCGGACACATCGTGGTCTTGTCCTGACAAATGCAGGCAGATCATTTTATAATGATGCAAAATACATCATTCAATACAGCGGTGAATCCATTGCAAGAGCAAAAAATGTTATGCAGGACGATGCGACAATACGTATTGGCTCGTCACCCATGACGCCTACACAGCTGCTTGTGAATTTATGGCCTAAGATACATAAAATTCACCCTGATATAAAATTTCAGCTTATTCCTTTTGAAAATACTCCTGAAAATGCAAGAGAAATACTTAACAATCTCGGACAGAATATTGATGTTGTCGCAGGGATTTTTGATGAATCCTATTTCAATATAAAGCACTGCAAGGGGCTTGAGATTTGCAGAACTCCGATTTGCTGTGCACTTTCGCTTAATCATTCATTGGCGGGAAAGGAAAAACTATGCATAGAAGATTTGCATGGTGAAAACTTAATGCTTATACGCAGAGGCTGGAGCAGCTATGTTGACAGATTGCGTGATGAAATATGGACGAATCATCCTAAAATTAATATTGTAGATTTTAATTTTTATAATGTTGATGTTTTTAATCGTTGCCAAAACAGTAATGATATTTTAATGGCAATTAATGCGTGGAGCGGTGTACATCCTCTTTTGAAAATTATACCTGTTGAGTGGGAATACTCTGTTCCTTACGGTCTTCTTCACTCTGATAATCCAAGCGATAATGTTAAAAAGCTTTTGTCTGCTCTGCACACAGTTATAGAAAACAAGTTATAACCTTAAGGTGCATACTGAATAACTAATCGAGACTTCTTATGAGGTCTCGTTTTTTTTATAATGTAATTGTCAAAAGGAGGTTGGTTATGAATAATTTTATTTTTGAAAATTCGACAAAGGCAATTTTCGGTAAAGGCTGTGTTAAGGAATATCTTGCCTGTCTTTTAAGCCATTATGGTGAAACTGTTATGCTTGCGTATGGCGGTGGTTCAATCAAGCGAAATGGAATTTATAGCGAGATAATGGCAGTACTTGAAAAGGCAGGCAAGACAGTTGTTGAGTTTTCGGGTATTATGGCAAATCCTACCTACGTGAAAGTGCTTGATGGGGCGAAGCTTGCAAAGGAAAGTAATGTATCACTCATACTTGGCGTAGGCGGTGGGTCTGTTATGGATTGCTGTAAAGCTATATCCCTTGCTGCGAAGTATGATGGTGATATTTGGGATGATTTCTGGGTTCAGCCGGGTGTTATAGATTTTGAGCCATTACCGCTTGGCGTTATAGTTACAGCTGCAGGGACAGGCAGTGAGATGAATGGCGGTGCAGTTATTACAAATGAAGAGCTTAAGATTAAAACAGGCAGAGATTACCCAAAATGTAATCCAAAATTTGCTTTGCTTGACCCAATATATACCTATAGTGTGCCGAAAAAGCAAATGGTATCAGGTGCTTTTGACACATTGTCACACATTATGGAAACTTATTTCGCAAAGCCTGATGAAAGCAATGTGTCGGATGATATTTCCGAAGCGCTTATGAAGAATGTTATATTGAATATTCGCGCTGCTATTAGAAATCCTGAGGATTATACAGCGAGGAGCAATCTGATGTGGGATGCGACAATGGCAGAAAACCGTATCATCAAGCTTGGCAAGCAGACGGATTTTGAATGTCATCAGATGGAGCATCAGTTGGGTGCATATACAAACTGCAATCACGGTGAGGGATTGGCAGTGCTGCATCCTATATATTACCGTCATATTTATAAATATGGTTTAACTAAGTTTAAGCAGTTTGCAATTCATATTTGGAATATCGATCCTACAGGGAAATCCGACGATGAAATTGCACTTGAGGGAATTGAGGCACTTGCTGATTTTATTAAGGAAATCGGAATGCCGTCAAAATTCAGAGAAATCGGAATTGATACTGATACAGATTTGAAAGCAATTGCGTATTCCTGTAATATCGTGCCTACAGCATATAAAAAAATGACACACGAAGAAATATTTGAAATATTTAAAGAATGTTTTTAATTTGAAAGGGGTATAAATTATGAAGAAAATTATTTCAGTTTTAATGGCAGTTATGCTTATATTTGCTCTTGCTGCATGCAGCAATAATTTGCAGGAAGAGAATGAAAATCAGAATGTTTCAACATCTGCTCAGCAGGTGTCAGATACATCAGCTGAGTCTGATAATCAGAACGATACTGCTAATAAAGGAAAAACTTTGGTAGTGTATTTTTCAGCGAGCGGTAATACCGAAAATGCTGCAAATTATATTGCCAAGGCAACAAATGCAGATGTTTTTGAGCTTGAGCCCAAAGATGCTTATACGGACGATGATTTGAATTGGAGAGACGAAAACAGCCGTGTTAATTATGAACACGACAATGAAAGCGCAAGAAATATTGAACTGGTGTCATCAACTGTGGATAACTGGGAATCATATGATACTATTTTTATTGGCTATCCTATATGGTGGCAAATTGCTGCATGGCCGGTAGATAATTTTGTAAAGGATAATGATTTCACTGATAAAACAGTTATTCCGTTTTGTACTTCAACAAGCTCAGGCTTAGGTGAAAGCGGCAAGCTCCTTGAACAGATGGCGGGCACAGGCAATTGGCTTGAGGGCGAAAGATTTACCGGGAATGTATCTGAAACGGAAATTCATTCGTGGATTGAAGGTCTTGGTCTATAACGAAAGGTGAATTATGGTATTTTATTTTACTGCAACAGGCAACAGCCTTTATGTTGCAAAAAGGCTTGACAAAAATCCTATAAGTATCCCGCAGATGATAAAGCATAACAGACTCGATTTTTCAGATGAAAGTATTGGTATTGTATTCCCTGTGTATGCAGGACGTGCTCCGAAAATTGTGATGGATTTTATGCGTAAATCAAACTTTAAAACGGATTACTTATATTTTATAGGTACATATGGAAATCATGATTCAGTAATATGTGAAACAGTACCTGATGAATGTAAAAAGCTGGGTATTGAAATTAACTATATGAATACTGTACCAATGGCAGATAATTACCTTCCTGTATTTGATATGGAAAAAGAAGAGACTGCCGATAAAGGTACAGAAAAGAAAATTGATAAGATTATTGCAGATATTAACGCAAAAAAACAGGGTGTTCCAAAGGTGTCATCACAGGACAGAAGGCTTGCAAAGCGTGTCTGGACAATGGAAAAGCTCAGACTTATGATAAATGACGGCAGCCAGCTTAGAATCAAGACTGAAAAATGTATCGGCTGCGGTATATGTAAAAAGGTTTGCCCTGTTAATAATATAATTATTGGCAACGGAATTGCAGTTCGCAGAAATACAAAATGTGAATATTGTCTTGCTTGTGCACACAATTGCCCGCAAAAGGCAATTACCATAAAACGCGGAGAGAAAAATCCAAATGCAAGGTATAGAAATAAAAATATTACCTTGCAGGAAATAATTAATTCAAACAATCAAAGTTGATTTTGTAAGGAGTTTTTTTATGGATTATATTACATTAAATAATGGTGTGAAAATGCCGCTTGAGGGATTTGGTGTATTTCAGATTCCCGATGCACAGGTGTGCGAAAAATCTGTGCTTGATGCAATTAAAAGCGGCTACAGACTTATTGATACTGCCGCAGCATATATGAATGAGGAAGCGGTGGGAAAGGCTATTGCCAAAAGCGGTGTTGCGCGTGAGGAGCTATTTGTTGTAACAAAGCTATGGGTGCAGGATGCAGGCTATGAGCAGGCCAAGAAAGCCTTTAACACATCACTTGAAAAGCTTGGACTTGATTATCTTGATCTTTATCTTATTCACCAGCCGATGGGTGACTATCATGGTGCATGGAGAGCTATGGAAGAGCTTTATAAAGAAGGTAAAATCAAAGCAATCGGTGTATGTAATTTTTATCCTGCAATTCTTGCTGATTTCTGTGAGACGGTTGATGTAATACCTGCAATTAATCAGATTGAGCTGCATCCGTTTTTTGTTCAGGAAAATGCACTTGATAATATGAAAGAATATGGTGTAACACCAATGGCGTGGGGACCTCTTGCTGAGGGTAAGCACGGAATCTTTAATCATCCTGTTTTAACAGCTATCGGTGATAAATACAGTAAATCTGCTGCTCAGGTTGCACTCAGGTGGAATGTTCAGAGGGAAGTTGTTATCATCCCTAAATCAACTCATATTGAACGAATGAAGCAAAATATTGACATATGGGATTTTGAACTTACATCCGATGAAATGGAAGAAATTTCTAAGCTTGATTTGGGTAAAAGTGAGATTGTAAATCATGGTGATCCTGATTTTATCAGGATGATTCATTCTCTTAAGGTTCACGATTAAATGCTTTATATTATAAAACCTATTAACCGTTGTTAAGTAACAAAAAGTCCACTGCATTATTCATGCAGTGGATTTTTTGTGTGATTTTGTAAGTGGAATTATAAAAAAAGAGGCAACAAATTGAATTTTGAGTATTTTTGTCAAAATATTGTGTAATTTTGCATTTACGATTGACAAAACAATGAGGGATTTTAGAATTAATACTATATAAGTATACTAAATTCTCATAGCACTGCAATGAAAAAACATTCATAGTTTGAAATTCTATTTGCCGTCGGAAAGGTTATATAAATTAATAATGAAAAATTTTTATGTGCCGAATTCAACTAAATATTGTCTCTGGAAAAGGGTGTTATGTGTAATATTATCTTTAATTATTGCACTTGGTACATTTGTTGCAATTACTGTAGGCTCATCACGTCTGCAGGATCGATTTAAGATTAAGTCAATGCTTTCTGCTTATGCCGCTGAAATAGTTGACACAAAAGCTGTTGTTGGTGTTGATGAAGAAGCAATGCTTGCAAATAATCATATAATTAGTTTAGAAAACAGAGATGGCTCGAATACAATGTATTTATTTTCAGAGCCGATTTCATATACCGACGAAAATGGTGAATTAAAAACTAAGGATATTTCTGTTGAAAAACAAACTGATTCAAATTTAAAATACGCAGGTTATGAATACACCAACGGACAGAATGATTACAGAATAAATTTTTCAAGTGATATACAAAAAGGTGTTATGATAGAATTTAATAATTGCGGATATTCTATCATTCCTCAAACCGATTATACATCATCAATCGGTAAAGAGAGCACTTCTGTTTATTTAAACGATGAGTTTGAAACATTTGAATACAGCGGTGCATTTGGTGCTCAGACTGCTTTGAAGTTTTATCCCCAGCTCAATGGACTGAAGGACGAAATTGTACTGAACCAGAATGTCAATAAAAATACATTTTCATTTATATTAGCAACAGACAATTGTAAGGCTGTGCTTAATGATGACGGTACAGTATCGATTATAAGCAATGAGGATGAAGGCCGTGTTGTTCAGACCTTTACAAAGCCCTTTGCTTATGACAGCGAATATGTTGAGGGCGACAGGGATGAGCATTATACAGAATGTACATATACTCTTGAGCAGCTTGATGATTATACATATATTATGTCTGTAACAGTGGACAAGTCATGGCTTGTCAGCGAAGCTACAGTTTATCCGGTTACAATAGATCCTACAACAAGCAACCTGTCAAATTATAAGGATGCCGGAATATACAGCTCAGCAACGAGCAGAGTTATACCATATGGTAACGAAGCAACCTGCTGCTTTGGACGCACCTCAAATTCCGAGTTCGGATACGGACGAGTTCTTAATTATTTTTCATGGCCGGAAGAGATTAAAAAGGGTGCTAAAATCAACAGCGCTTATATATGGGAACGTGAAACAACCGGCCGAACCAGTACTACTTATGTTGCTCCGTGCTTAGTTAAAGACCATTGGGTGGAAAGCTCAGTTACATGGGAGAATAGACCGGATTATTATCCTGCTACCACAATGGCAAGTAAAAATATTAACAGTAAATCAACTGACAAATCAGGAGATCCTTATTGGTATAAATTTGATATTACCTCTGCTGTGCAATATTGGACTGATGGAATATATCATAACTACGGTCTGCTTTTCAGAAGCTCTGAGGAGGATGACGGCAACTATAACTGGCGTGCATTTGCATCAAAGCAGCATTCAACCTCGTCATACAGACCATATACAGTTATTAACTATACAAATGATACTACCGCTCCGACAATTAACAGTGTAACAGGTAATCCGACTTCCTGGACCAATGGTAATGTAACCCTCACAATAAATGGTGCGGCCGATAACAGTGGTGGCTCAGGACTTCATTCAACACCGTATTCATTTTCAACAACACAGGGCAGCTATGCTTGGCAAAGCGGTAATACAAAAACATTTTCATCTAACTGTACTGTCTATATTTATGTGCGTGATGCTTTGGGCAATATCCGATTAGCCTCAACACAGACAATTAATAAGATTGATAAAATAGCACCTTCAGTGCCGACAGTTACAGGAAATGCAACAGCCTGGACAAACGGCTCTGTGACACTGTCTGCAAATTCTGCTGACAGTCAGTCGGGCATTGCTGCATACAGCTTTTCAACAGTAGAGGGCAGCTACAGCTGGCAGACAGGTAAAACTAAGACAGTTGCAGAAAATACAACACTTTACATTTATTCAAAGGATAATGCAGGCAATATTTCTCAGCCGGTAATTGTTGCTGTTGATAAAATCGACAAAACTGCCCCTGAAATTCCGCTTGTAACCGGCAATACCGAAAGCTGGACAAATAACAACATAGTATTAACAGCTCAATCAGATGACGATTTGTCGGGTATATGTGAATACAGCTTTTCGAACGAGCCTGATAAATATAATTGGCAGTCGAAAAATACATTTGAAGCTGATAAGCTGTCAAAAGTTTATGTTTGTGCAAAGGATAATGCAGGTAATATTTCTGGTTTCTGTGAACTTGATTTAAGGATTGACAAATTATCACCTACCGGCTCAATCAGTGCACAAAACCCAACTGACTGGGTGAGAAACGTTACGATAACTGCTGACGCTTCGGATGAAATATCGGGTCTGCACGAAATGCCCTACAGTTTTAGCTCAAGCGAAGACAGCTATAACTGGCAGGCAGAAGGCAAAACGGTTATTACGAGCAATGGAACATATTATATTTACGCAAGGGATGCTGCAGAAAATATAACCCTGCTTGATACCTTTACTGTTGATAAAATTGACAGTGCGTCTCCTGTAATTTCTGATATTAAAATTGAAGATGAAGATAACAGAACGGTCATTACTGTTACAGCATCAGATTCGCAGTCGGGCATTTCGCAATACAGCATTGATAAAGGTCAGACCTGGCAGGACAGCAATGTATTTGAAATAGAAAAGGATTCCCAAAACTATATTGATATTAAGGTTAAGGATAATGTAGGCAATATTGCATCAAGGCATTATGATTTTTATACCCCTCAGATGTATATTGAAAATGACAAGCTTTGTCTGTATAGTCCTAATCTCGGGGCTGCTGACAATACAATATACTATAGTTTTAGAAATATTGGGTCTTCTGTTAAATATGAAAATCCTATGGATTTAGCTGATTGCGGTTCACGGATTTATCTTAATTTTTATAAAACATTCAGCAGATCAAACTCTTTAACAATTGACTATAAATCACCAAACAGATTTTCTTATTCAGAAAGTAATGTTGATTTGTCATTAAGCTATAATTCTGTCAGATTTGATATTGCAAGAAAATATGCAGACGGTGAATGGTCTTACTCCTTTGACAATTTTCTTGAGACGAATGATAATGGTGCTCTGATTCGTGTGCGTATGCCTGATTTGAACACATATTATTTTGTAAAACAGAGTAAGTATTTATATGTCAGCCAGAATTATGATTACGAATTATCTGTTGTCTATGATGATAATGACAGTAATATTGTTGAATATATTGTAAAATGTAATGATGTTTTCTATCACTATTCACCTGATGGATTGCTTGTTGAAATCAGCAATAAATATGGCACCGCCTTTTCATTCACTCATACAAATGAATATATTAAAATTCAGGACGGTGCAGGCAGAATTACGTTATTGAGCTTTGAAAATGAGTGGTTTAAAGTTATAGATGCCGGCGGTGCAGTTATTTCTTATCTGTTTGATGATGAAAAGCTTTTGCGTGTAACCGATCAGGCAGGTGTAATTATCGCTGAGTATGCCTATACTGATAATAAAATCAGCAAAAGTATGGATAAGTCAATTTTTTACGATTCTGACGGCAGAGTAGCACAGTATCTTTATGACAATGGCTATTCCATAGCGTTTGAATACGGTGATGACAGTGTTACCACTACCGGCTCAGACGAAAAAACGTCCAAAGTCACATATGACAAATATTATAATATATTATCCTCGACAGATGATTACGGCGAGGTGACAACCTATACCTATGATAATAGAAATCTTACTAAGGTTGAAAAAGCGGGCGAGGTTATAGCTGAGTATTCATACAATTCCGACGGCTGTTTAACCTATAAGAAAGAATCTGAAAAATCATATAGCTATTCTTATGATGATAAAAACCGACTTATAAGAAGCTGCATTGATAATGAATATACAGTTTATAATTATGATGATGACGATAATGTGATTTGCACATATAAATATACAAACATTGATTCAACCGGCAAAAATATTATAAACTACACCTACGAAAACGACTTGCTTGTTAAAACCGAGGATGTTGACAGCAAAACAGAAACATCATATAATTATGACAGCAGCGGTCGTGTTGTCAAAACCACAACCGCAGTAACAGCTGAGGACGGCACGATAACAACAACCACAACCGATAATCTGTATGATGAATACGGCAATATTGTCAAAGTTACCTCAACGAAAGAGGAAAACGGCGAAATCAGCATAGCCGTAACAGATAACACATATGATATCACAGGCAGACTGCTCAGTACATCATCAGGCGACAACGAAACCTCATATGTATATGATGCAGCAGGCAGAACATTGCTTGTTCATTCTGACGAAGACTATAGCCGAACTGTTTATGACAATTACGGCAGAACAGTGCAGGAAATCTATAATAATGACTATAACCCTGAGCTTGATAATCTGCCGTATGCCTATACTGACAAAACAGCGGGTCATACCTATACCTATTCAGATACAAATAATCTGATAAGCGAAACCAACGAATATGGTATAACAACCGATTATACGTATTCCGATGTCGGCACGCTGTATAAAAAATCGTTTGATATTTATGATTATTACTATCAAAACGATGGCAGATGTGACAGAATTGATGTGTCAGGCGAAACGGTTATTGATTATGAATATAATGTAACAGACAGCAGCGTTAAGCTTTCAAAAGACCAGTATTTGCACACAATAACCTATGCTGACGGAACGGTCGAGCAGCAGATTGTCGATAAATACGGCAATATATATAAAAAACGTGTTGGTGATAATACATTTTATGATCTCAAAGTCTCAGAAGAAAAGAAACGCACTTTCTTCAATTACGAGACTGACAGGATAATACAAATTACCAATACAAATGATGTGCTGCATTATACCAATAAGAACTTCCCGAATGTAAATAATGTTTTCCTTGACTATACTGTCACAAAAACGGATGATGTAACCACAATCAATGAAACCCATTATGGTGATAAGTCCTATGAAACCGTAATAAGCGAAAATAATATCGCGTATGCATCAGACGCGGGGACAATCAGCTATTCGTATGATTATGAAAGCGAAACCCCGACAGACAGCGTAAAATTCAATGATGAAACCGTGCTTTCATCAGCCTATTCCTATGACAGCGAGAATAACATAACAAACAAAAAGCTGTCATATTACGCAGGCAACGAATGGGTAGATTTGAATGTATACAATCAGTATGATGACAACGGCAATATATCCGCCTCAGGCTATGATGGGGAAGAATCATACACATATTATACCTATGATAACAATAACCAGCTTTTAAGGGCTGATTATGAGTATTATGGCTTCACAGCAGTATATACTTATGATGAACGTGGTAATATAACCTCAAGGAATGAGTATAGCTTTACAAGGGATGAAGAAATAGATACGTATCATATTTCATCGGATGTGTATACCTATGATAACGAACAGTGGCTTGACCAGCTTACAGCCGTTAATGACACACCGCTTACGTATGATGCAAACGGCAATCTCGCATCCTATGGTGATACAACTTACACTTGGTCACACGGCAAGTGGCTGGATACAATAACAGACGGTGACGATACATATTCCTATACGTATGATGAGAATGGTATCAGAGCATCAAAGACCGTAAACGGTGTAAAAACAGAATTCAATACCTTAAACGGATTACTTTTGTCACAAAAAACAGGAAATGATTTCATCTATTTCCAGTACGATACCAACGGCACACCGATAGGCTTTGTGTATAA
>CAMWPJ010000062.1 GCA_947176035.1 uncultured Clostridia bacterium
ACGAATATCACTGGAAGGATGGTACGGGCCCCAAGGAACACAGAAAGAACATGGTTAATACTCATTGGGGTGGTGTTGTTGAAGATAATTCATTTGGCACGCACGAGTATTTTGAACTTTGTCGTCAGCTTGGATGTGATACATATATCAATGGTAACGTAGGTTCAGGCACTGTACAGGAAATGAATGAGTGGGTTGAATATATGACCTTTGATGGAATATCACCAATGGCTCAGCTCAGAAAAGAGAATGGGCAGGAAAAGCCGTGGAGGATTAAGTATTTCGGTGTAGGTAACGAGTCGTGGGGCTGTGGCGGACATATGGACCCGGAATACTATGGCTGTCTCTATAAAAGATATAATACTTATGTAAGAAATTACAGCGGCGATGAGGGTATCAAGCGAATTGCCTGCGGTCCTAATGTTGATGATTATCATTGGATGCGAGAGGTTATGGATAAGGTTAAGCACCACGCTCAGGGTATAGCACTTCATTACTATACACTTCCTAATGATAATTGGAATCATAAGGGCTCAGCAACTGAATTCAGTACAAATGATTACTACAGAACAATCTGTAAAGCCTATCGAATGGAAGAGCTTATAAACAATCATATTGCTGTTATGAACAGTATCAATCCGCAGCAGTGGGTACAGCTTATTGTTGACGAATGGGGAACCTGGTATGATGTTGAACCAGGTACGAATCCTGGATTTTTATATCAGCAGAATACTATGCGTGATGCTATGGTTGCAGGTCTTACTCTCAATATATTCAATAAACATTCTGACAGGGTTATGATGGCTAATATTGCCCAGACTGTTAATGTGCTTCAGGCTATGATTTTAACTGATGCAGAAAAAATGGTGCTTACTCCAACCTATCATGTATTTAAAATGTATAAGCATCATCAGGATAATATGCTTCTCGGTTCATATATTACAACAGATCGAGTTGAGTCTAAGGAGATAAACAGGTCCTGCCCTCAGCTTATTGAATCTGCTTCGATTGACGAAAATGGTATTATTTATTCAACCATCACTAATATATCAGCAACTAAAAAATCGAAGATTAAATGTCAGATTGCTGATACAAAGGTAAAAAGCATTAAGGCAGAAATTTTGACAGGTGATATACACGCTAAAAATGATTTTGATAAGCCGGATGAGGTCGAGGTTGTTGAATTTACTGATTTCAGAAAGCTGTCTGACGGGTTTACAGCAACAATTCCGCCTTGCAGTGTGGTTAAATTTGTAATTGAATAATGCTTCATTCGTGTAAGAAATGTCTGCTGTTAGAGGCAGGAGAAAATAAATCCTTTAAAGAGATAAGTGAATATATCCATAACTTGGATGATGCTTTAAAGGTAAGTGATGAAATATATCAGTACAGGCTTTCTTTTTGCAGAGAGTGTGATTATCTGATATCAGGTATGTGCCGCAAGTGCGGATGTTATGTCGAAGTCAGGGCTATATTAAAGTCTAAATCCTGCCCGAATTTTGATAATAAGAAATGGTAACGATTAGAAAATATTCTTAGCGGAGGTATTATTTTGCCAAAAGTAGGTCCTGAGGGTCATCGCAGAAGATTGAAAGATATCTATCTTGCTGGTAAATATGAGAGTATAGCTGACCATAATTTGCTTGAAACTTTTTTGGTTTGTCTGATTCCGAGAAGAGATGTTAAACCGCTTGCATATGAACTTATGAATACTTTTGGTTCATTGGAGTGCATATGTAATGCAGAACCGGATGAGCTTATGTCTGTTGATGGAATAGGCGAGCAGACGGCTATAGCATTATCTTTAATCGGTAATATTAACGATAGAATTGTTGATAATTCATATAAATCAGCAAAAAAGCTAACCTCGTTGAATGATATTAAAGAATATTCAAGATTGATGCTTTTAAACGAATCTGCTGAAAAGATGATTTTGGTAAAATGTGCTAATAACGGCAATGTTTTGAATACCATAACACTTGCAAAAGGTACGGCAAATGCAATTGATATCGGTATGGACAAGATTGTAAGGTATGCTTTGATAGGTGATGCTGCAAGCTTTTTTATTGCTCATAATCATCCGAACGGCACTTTTACGGCATCACAGCGTGATGTTGATTTTACAATTGCACTTAAAACGATTTTTGACAAAATGCACACTGATTTTATTGACCATATTATTGTGTCGCCTGAGGGTTGTGCAGCTATACTTAATGAGTCAATACCAAATGGAAATATTTGTTTATAAACCATTTAAATACGATAAGGAAAATACTGACTATTATATGAATTAATACCAACATTATTGCACATAATGATGGTATGAGATTTTTTAACAGTATTAATAAGCTGCAAGGTGCATCACTCTTTCCATTCATATTTTGTTCTGTATTTTTGGTAATTGCAGAGCTTTTGCAGTTGATAGGCAGTACGGTAAGTGCAGATAGTGAAATAATATTCTATAATTTTTCAAAGCTCCTTTATGATCTTATGGGGTATGCCTTTTGTTATTTTATCACATATAGGCTGACCTGTAAGAAAAGTGCTTTCAGTGCATTTTGGGGTGTACTCTGTCTTGCTGTATTTTATACAGCCATGAATTCTCTTTATGAAAGCCGTTGCGTTTATTTTGTTGGAATAATTATGGCATTGTTGTGTGCCTTTTGTTTTAACCGACTTGATAAAGTTCTTGCAATGTCTCTGACAATTATAAGCAGTATTTTGTTTGGTGTTCTTTCAGGCTTTTTACTTGATTATTGGGACAATTTTGTTATGTGGCTTTCACAGCTGATATCAGGTAAGGGTTATTTTTCACCGGTGCTTTTCAGTGTTACCGACAATATTTTTTCTCTATTTGGTATTGACTCGCTCAAGGAAATGATATTTTATAAAAGCTATGGTGGTTCAATAATCTATGAGGGTGAAATCGTAACAGGTGTTAAAGATTTATTCAGTGCAGGTTATACAGGTCAGCTTGTGTCGTCTTATCTTTCAGGTCATTATTTTTTAATTTTTGCACTTGTTGGTGTATCAATAGCACTTTTCTATAATTTAAAGGGCATACAAAAATATATTTTGGCTGTTGTTACCGTGAGTGCAGTGATAAGCGGTGATATCAGTATTCTGCTTTTATTTCTGTTTTTTGAGAGTCCTTTTGTTTTTGCAGCAGTACTTCTTATTGGTGCTCTTGCTTATTTGGCAGCATACATCCTCAATTTAGGTATCGGTTATGTCTTCAGCGGAGGAATTATTGAACTTATAATGTATATTGATAAGACTGTATATTTGCTTGCAGGTGGTGTAGTGTTTGTTGCCATCGGATATTTTGTATATAAATTCTGTTATGAAAAGCATGGCATATCCGATTGTTTAAATATTTATATTCCTACACGGCTTAATAATTTTGTAAAAGCACTTGGCGGTATAAATAATATTGTCAGATATAAAAATGATGCTCTTGAGGTCAGAAATCCTAAGCTGATTGATACTGTCACAATTGAATGTGAAATTAATGAAAATATAATAAAATCCAGTGATAAAAGATTTCTTGAATTAAAGGAGTATTTGTGATGAATGTAAGAGAAGAACTTTTTAAAAATGAGGATTCTGAGTATAAAGCCTTTCACTCGAAATTGATACCGAACGTTTTGCCGGATAAAATAATAGGTGTACGTGTGCCTGTCATGCGTAAAATTGCAAAACAGGCAGTTAGAGAAAATGCAGATGTTCAGCTTGACTATTACGATGAAATTATGGTAAAAGGTTTTACTGTTGGTTATAAAAAATGTGATATTGAAGAGCATTTGGCTGATTTGAAGAATTTTGTACCTCTGATTGATAATTGGGCAGTTTGTGATTGTGCCTGCTCTACTTTTAAGTTTACTGAAAAGAATAGAGAAGAGGTGTGGGCGTTTATTCAGCCGTATCTTGACGGAAGTGAATATGATATCCGCTTTGCAGTTGTAATGATAATGGATTATTTCCTAACTGATGATTATATTGAAAAATCGCTTGAAATATTATCATCAATTAAATCTGAGTTTTATTATGTAAACATGGCAGTGGCATGGGCAATAAGTGTCGCATATGTGAAATATGAGGATAAAACTCTCCCGATTATTGAAAACAGACTGCTGCCTGTGTGGGTACATAATAAATCAATTCAGAAAATCTGTGAATCCTATAGAGTTGATAAGCAAAAAAAGGCGTATTTAAAGACTTTGAAATTAAAAAACCAGGAGTAAATCAATACTCCTGGTTTTTGTATAAATTATTTTATATCATCAAGCTTCACTGCCTCAGATGCTACACCGAGCAGTGCAGCGTCACTGCCAAGCTTTGATCGAACAATGTTTACACCCCTGAAATTTTCCATAAGAAGATTATATATTTTTCTGTCAATTAAATCAATTACATAATCCTCATTCATAATTCCGCCGCCAAGTACTATAAGCGGTGGATTGAAAATATAAATCAGATTAATTAAGCCGGTAATCATTTCGTCAATCCACTGATCAATTACCGAACGAATTTCAGGCTTTGTAAAGTTTTCTTTTTCAAAAATTTCAAAAGAATTTAAATTTGTAGAATTCCTTTTGTTTACGCTTTCAAGCAATGCTCGTGTTGATGCATAACATTCATAGCAGCCTTCACCACCGCATGTGCATTGCTTGCCTCCTGAGTGAGTTATCATATGGCCGAATTCACCTGCAGAGCAGCCCATACCTTTGTAAAGCTTGTTGTTGAGATAGAGTGCACCGCCGATTCCTGTACCATAGGTAAGGCATAAGAAGTCTGATTTGTCTTTGCCGGCACCAAATTTTGCTTCTCCAAGTGCAAAGGCATTTACATCATTTTCAACAAAGGTAGGTATTCCTGTTTTATTTTCAATCATCTTTTTGACCATCATTCCTGTATAATAAGGAATGTTGTCTGTCGAATAAACAACAATACCGTTGTCACTGTCAACCTGACCTGCGGTTGATATTGCAATTCTGTCAATATTATCGTATTGTTCAATGATTGAAATCACCTTGAGTACAAGCTCCTGACCGCCCTTTTGCGCTTCTGTAGGTATGGTATGCTTGTCGCTCAAAACAAAAGTATCATTATTTTCATTGCAAAGAGCATATTTGATATTTGTTCCTCCGATGTCAAAAGTGAGTATTCTCATCTAATGCCTCCAAAATATAATAACTTAAAAATAGTATATCATTTTTGTTAAGTAAATTCAATACTTATTGAAAAATGTTAAAATGTATGGTAAAATCAAATTGAATTATATATATGAGGTAATATTTATGGATGAAAAGAATATGGATGAAAGGCTTGACAGCCCTCTTATAGTACATAAAAAAAGTGACGCTTCTTATCAGGAAACCGCAAGTGAGGTCGCAATGAACTCAACTCATACAGACGAAGAAAGTGCAGATGGTGCAACCCTTGAGCGCCACCGCTTTAAAAAAGAAAAGAAACATAGAAAATGGCCGTTTATTCTGCTTGTTCTTATTGTAATTGCAGTTGGAGTTTTGTGTGCACTTAAATACAGCGGCGTTCTTGATGCGTCAAATAGAGAAACAACCACAGAGCAGCCGTCAACAAGCGGATATGTGACCCAGCCGGAAAATAAATTTGAAGGTGTTATTGTTGTTAAGGGAACATATATCTTTTTTGAAGGTAACGAGGTTGATGGCATAGAGGGTCTTGAAAAAGAGATTAAATATCTTGATGCAGGAACTACTTTTGAAATTTGGGAAGAACAGTCGGACAGCAATTTCCTTAATTTTGAAGTGCTTGCACTGCTTTCACAGTATGACATAAAATATGAAATTACACATAAGGTATCAACAGGTCTTGTTTCAAAATATGAAAATGTAACAACAGAGCCTGTATCATCCGTTCCTTCAACTACAGCCGCGTCTGCAGAAAATGGTAATGATTAATGTTTGATATAATTAATTTTATTCAGCTTGATGAAAATTTAAAACAAAGAGTGCGTGACCTTGCCCTGAAAGACAAAGGCAAAATTTTATCACTTGCAGATAAATGTAATAACGGAAAGTTTGAGTGCCTGAGATATAAGAGTGATTTAGTCCGTCTTGTTGTTATGCTTGAATGTACCGAAAAAATGCGAAACACCTACAAAACACTTGGGATTGATGACAGAATATTTTTAGATACTGTTGATGATATAAGAATTTGGTGTGAGAATAACGGCAATAAAGGTTTAAAAAATTATAATTGGATTAAAAATCATATTTCGTGCGAATTGTTTAAAATAGGCAGATTGCAATACCAATTTTGCACCTGCAAAAGCAGAATACTTAAATATAATTTACTTCCTTTTGATTATGGTGAAAAGGTAATTTATGTCCATATACCACAGGGTGAAAAGCTGATTTATGCAGATTGTGTTAAATCACTTAAAATGGCTAAGGTATTTTTTGAAAAGTATTTCCCTAATTATAATTATAGATTTTTCTTTTGTGAAAGCTGGCTGCTTTATGGCGAAAACTTTCAGTTTATGCAGCCTTCAAGCAATATTCTGCAGTTTTCATCCTTATTTGATGTTGCATATTCCTGCGATATGGATGCTCAGGCAATTGAGAGAATTTTTGGTAAACGCTGTTTTGATAAGAAAAAATACCCTGAAAATACTACCTTGCAGAGAAATGCCAAAGCTTATATCTTAAACGGTGGTAAGCTTGGTGTAGGTATAGGAGTTATTGATAAGGCAGATATCTAGTTATAATAACTTTGGGCAGCTGCTGATTAGGAAGAGGTAAAAGTATGGATGATTATATAAAAAAAGTCAGAAAATTTATAGGGCATGATGAACTGATTTTGAATTATGCGGGATGTATAATTTTTGATGAGCAAAACAGATGACTTTTGCAGAAACGTTCTGATTGTGAGAAATGGGGATTTCTCGGTGGGATGGTTGAAGCAGGTGAATCTGTCAGTGAAGCTGCCGCCAGAGAAGTCAAAGAAGAAAGTGGATTGGAGGTTGAGATAACCTCCTTGTTTGGTGTGTATTCAAAATATTTTGCCGAGTATTCAAATGGTGATAAAGCGCAGCCAATCGTTCATATATTTAAAGCAAATGTAATCGGCGGGGAGCTGATTGATAAAAATAATGAAACCCTTGAACTGAAATATTTTGATTTGTCCGATGTGCCTGAATTATTCTGCAAGCAGCATAGAGATATTCTTGATGATATTATTGCAGGACGTGAATATGTTTTCAGATGAATAAAATGCAGTCTCATATGATACTTTTATTGTATCAATAGAGACTGCATTTTTAATTATTACATATTTTGATAATAGCTTACTGCGAGCTTGTCACATCTTTCATTATATGGATGCCCATTATGTCCCTTAACCCAGTTGAAGGTAACCTGATGCTTTTCAAGCAAAGGCAGCAGCTGCTCCCACAAATCAACATTAAGTGCAGGCTTTTTATCAGCCTTTTTCCATCCATTTTTCTTCCAAGAATATACCCATCCCTTTGTAACGGCATCACATACATATTTTGAATCAGTTGTCAGTGAAACTTCGCAAGGTTCTTTTAAAATTTTAAGTGCCTCAATAACAGCGGTAAGCTCCATTCTGTTATTTGTAGTATCGGCACTGCCGCCGCTTATTTCCTTTTCATTGTTTTTATATACTAATACTGCACCCCATCCGCCTTTACCGGGATTGCCGCTGCAGGCACCGTCTGTATAAATGTTTATTTTCTTCATTCTTACCTCGCTCAGCCAAACATTGGCTTCAGTTTTTGTTTAGCAAAATTTAATTTCTTTTTGCAAATTAAACATATTTTACCACTAAAATTGGTAATAATCAATATGTGGCTTACTTGACAAGAGGGAAATTATGGCTTATTATATTAAACAATTAGTGTTGAAACGGAAAAAATAATTTTTAACGGAGGTTATTAAATGACAAATCAGAATAGGCAGAGCGCTAAGAACGCCTATGGAAAACGGAATTCCAAAAAGCGTTATGTAACTTATCGCAAAGCCCAGCACAAAAAATCTCTTCAGCCACCGGTGACTAAGGAGTCAGTTCGCATTGCCTTTCTTGGCGGAATGAATGAGATAGGAAAGAATATGACACTGTATGAATATGGTAATGATATGTTTATCGTTGATTGCGGTCTTGCTTTTCCTAATTCGGATTTACCGGGTGTTGACCTTGTAATTCCTGATTTCACATATATTGAAAAAAACATTGGTAAAATCAAAGGGGTTATAATTACCCATGGTCATGAGGACCATATCGGCGGTCTTGCGTATTTGTTAAAACGCGTTAATATTCCAATTTATGCAACGAAGCTTACTATCGGACTGATTAAAGGTAAGCTTGAAGAGCATAATCTTTTAAAGTCAGCAAAGCTTGTTGAAATTAAACCGAGGGATAATATTACGCTTGGTAATTTTAATATCGAGATGATACATGTTAATCATTCTATACCAGATGCAGTAGGTCTTGCAATACGCTGTCCGGCAGGTGTGATTATCCAGACAGGTGACTTTAAAATTGACACAACACCCGTTGATGGTGATATGATTGATTTGCCTAGATTTGCTGAATATGGCAAAAAGGGTGTGCTTGCTCTTTTGTCAGATTCAACCAATGCAGAGCGTCCTGGTTATACAATGAGCGAGAAATCTGTAGGTGAATCCTTTGAAAACCTGTTCCGAAAGGCTAAGAACAAAAGAATTGTTGTTGCTACTTTTGCATCAAATATTCACAGAGTTCAGCAGATTATTGATGTTGCTCAGTCACGTGGGCGAAAGGTAGCTGTAATTGGCAGAAGCCTTGAAAATCTTGTAAGTGTCGGCAGTGAGCTTGGCTATCTTAATGTTCCTGAAGGAATACTTATTGACATAAATTTGATAAGAAATTATCCTGATGAAAAGCTTGTTATCATTACAACAGGCTCGCAGGGTGAACCGATGTCTGCTTTGACTAAAATGGCGTTTGGTGAACACAGAAAGGTCAATGTAACACCAAATGACTATGTAATAATTTCTGCAACACCAATCCCAGGCAATGAAAAAATGGTTGGCAAGGTTGTTGATGAGCTTATGAAGCGCGGCGTTGAGGTTATTTATGAAAGAATGTACGAGGTCCATGTTTCAGGTCACGCTTGTCAGGAAGAGCTTAAGCTGATGATGGGTCTTGTTAAACCCAAATATTTCATTCCTGTTCACGGTGAGCAAAAGCATCTTCAGAAGCATGCCAGTCTTGCAAGTGCGATGGGAATAGATTATGATAATATCTATATTGGTAATATCGGTGAAAAAATTGAGCTTTCAGATGATGGTATAAAATGTGTTGAGCATGTTACGGCCGGTGAAATATATGTTGACGGCATTGGTGTAGGTGATGTCGGAAATATAGTTCTTAATGATAGAAAGCATCTTTCAAAGGATGGTATTATTATTGTTGTTTCCACTATTGACAGTGCAAGCGGTTATGTAGTGAGCGGTCCGGATATTGTATCAAGAGGCTTTGTTTATGTAAAAGAGAATGAGGCTCTTATGAATAGTGCGAGGGATTTAGCTTGCAGAGTTATTGACGAAAGCTATGACAAAAATTATCACGATTGGAATGCTGTTAAAACAAGATTGCGTGACGAACTGTCACGAATGATGTATGAGAAAACAAAGCGCAGTCCAATGATACTGCCGATTTTAATGGAAATATAGGAGGGTATATATTATGAAAGTAATTCTTAAGCAGGATGTAAAAAGCCTTGGCAAAAAGGGTGATCTCGTTAACGCTTCTGACGGATATGCAAGAAATTTCCTTTTTCCAAAGGGCTTGGCAATTGAGGCAAATGCTTCAGCTATGAACGAGTTCAATAATAAGGAATCTGCTAAGAAGTTCCATAAAGCAGAAGAAATCAAAGCTGCACAGGCAGTTGCTGATAAGCTTGAAGGCAAAACATTTGCTCTTAAGGCAAAGGCCGGTGCGAACGGCAAGCTTTTTGGCTCTGTAACATCAAAGGATGTTGCTGCCAAAATCAAGCAGGATTTGAATGTAGATATAGATAAAAGAAAGATTGTTATGGAGGATATGAAAGCCTTCGGAACAGTTCAGGCTGAGGTTAAGGTTTATCAGGGTATCAGTGCAAAGGTGTTTGTACAGGTATCTGAGGCTTAATTTACAGTATTTGTATTTTATGAAAGGATGTGCGGATAGTCAGCTTTAGTATTTCTGATTATCTGTTTAACATAAGCTATGGCTGATATGAATTTGACAGCGGGTACAATGCCTTTCAGTCTTGAGGCTGAGCAGTCGGTTTTAGGCTGTGTGCTCATTGATGCAGATTGTATGGAGGAAGCAGTTGCATCAATTAATGCTGATTGTTTTTACCTCCCTCAGCATCGTGCCATTTTTAGTGCTATGATGCTTATGTATGCCGAATCGAGGGTTATTGATCCTGTTGTGCTTGTTGATACACTTACAAAATCCGGCAAGTATGACACTGCAGGCGGCAGGGAATATCTTTTTCAGCTTAAAGAGTCTGTTCCTTCAACAGTTAATGTAGGCGAGTATATTAAGATAGTTAAAGAGCAGTATTATCTGCGAACCTTAATTGATATTTCCAATGATATTATAGGACAGGCTACGAGTGGCGAGGCGGATGCCTCTGTAATTCTTGATAATGCCGAGCAGCTTATTTATAATGTTCGTCAGGGAAAGGATAAGAGCGGTCCTACAAAGGTTAGCGAGGTTATTGTCAATGATGTTTATAATAAGCTTGCTCAGATAACAGGTGAGGATAAGGAGAAATATAAGGGTATACCATCCGGCTTTGGTATGCTTGACAAATATCTTACAGGACTTAACAAGTCAGACCTTATACTTATTGGTGCTCGTCCTGCTATGGGTAAAACCAGCTTTGCGCTTAACCTTGCACAGAATATTTCAATGGGTGCAAGAAAAAAATGTATTGTATTCAGTCTTGAGATGACTAAGGAACAGCTTGCCGAAAGACTGCTTTCGTCTCAGGCGGGTGTTGAGTCACAAAAGCTTAAGACAGGTGAGCTTACTAATGATGAATGGGTAAGACTTGGTAATGCAGCAGGTCAGTTCAATGATGTTGAGCTTTATCTTGATGATACATCATCAATAACTGTTCCTGAGATTAAGTCGAGAATTAGAAGAATGAAGAATGTCGATGCAATTATTATAGACTATCTTGGACTTATTTCCTCTGCAACAAAAAAGGAAAACCGTGTGCAGGAGGTTTCTGAAATTACACGTAACCTAAAAATGATGGCAAAGGATTTGAATATCCCTGTAATATGCTGCGCACAGCTTTCACGTGGTACTGAGGGACATGGAAAAAACCATAAGCCTCAGCTTGCAGATTTGCGTGAATCAGGCTCTATCGAGCAGGATGCTGATATTGTTCTCTTCCTTTATCGTGAGGACTATTATCGTAACGATGTTGATGAAGATAAGCAGGATGATATTGATGCTAACAAAACTGAGCTTATTGTTGCAAAAAACCGTCACGGCGCAACGGGTTCAATAGAAATGACCTTTGATAAGGAATTTACACGCTTCAGGTCAATTGATAAATCACATTATGAATAATCGAATTAATAATACTATTGATAAATTCAATATGCTTTCTCCGGGTGACAGGGTACTTGTCGGGGTGTCCGGCGGTGCGGATTCAATGCTTTTATTAAGTCATTTGATTTCTGTCAGTAATGATTACGGAATAACTGTTGCTGTTGCTCATATCGAGCATGGGATAAGAGGGCAGGAATCAATTGCTGATGCTGAGTTTGTAAAAAAATTCTGCAGTGATAATAATATTGAATTTCACCTTCTTTCAATTGATGCAGTTAATGAGGCAAAAAAACAGAATATGGGCGTTGAGGAATATTCAAGAAAAAGACGCTATGCGTTTTTCAATTCAATACCTTGTGATAAGATTGCTACAGCACACAATCTGTCAGATAATGCTGAGACCGTTTTATTCAGACTTGCCCGCGGCACTGGTTTAAAGGGTATGTGCGGTATTCCTCCTGTAAGAGGAAAGATAATAAGACCGCTTATTGAAGTCAGCTCATCTGATATTAGGTCCTATTGTGAAAATAATAACATTGAATACAGAATTGACAGTACAAACTGCTCAAATGACTATACAAGAAACTATATAAGAAATACTGTTATACCTGATTTTGGAAGGATAAACAGCGACTTTGAAAATTCAGTTTCTTCATTTATAAATGATGTGAATGAGGATATGGAATTTATCTTGTCACAAACCGAACAGGCAT
>CAMWPJ010000063.1 GCA_947176035.1 uncultured Clostridia bacterium
GCAGCAGCCGGAGCAGGAGCGGCAACAGGTGCTGCAGGAGCGGCCTGAGTAACAGGAGCTGATACCGCCTGTGAGGATGCCCCCTCTTCAACTGTTACGTTATATGGTGTACCATTAACGGTGATAGTATAGTTTTTCATATTATTAATCCTCCATTATTTAACAGAATGTTTCCTTGGTAATGTATTTTCTCTCTTGCCGGCAAGCATATCAAGAGCTGAAATCACCTTTGCTCTTGTATCTGCCGGAGCGCATATATCATCAACTGCACCGCATGCAGCAGCGGTAAATGGTGATGCAATGGTTTCAATATATTCTGCCTTAAGTGCATCTCTATCCTCACCCTTGGCAAGTCTGTCATTATAAAGGAATGCAACTGCAGAATCTGCATCAAGCGGTGATGCAACTGAACAATCCCAAGCGATAGTATAATCGGAATTTGCACCCTTGCCTGCGAGTGTTACATAAGCACAGCCAATTGCCTTGCCTGTGACAACAGAAATCTTTGCACAGGTAGCAGAAGCATAAGCAGATGTAAGCTTCGTCAGGGCTGTTAAGGTTTGATTTTCTTTTTCTGCAACAACACCATTTGCATTAACAAGAGTAACAACCGGAATTGAATAAGCATCACAGAGCTTAATCATAGCCTCAGCCTTATATGAGCAAGATGGACAAAGCGCATTGCCATCAAATGCAACAAAGCCTACGGTTGTGCCCATTACTGTTGCAAGAGCGGTTTTACAGTTTGATGCTGCATACCCGCCCTTAAGTTCAACAACCGACGCATCGTCCGCAATCGATGCAATAATTGAAAGAGTATCTGCACCTGAGGTTACAGCTGTCTGTGGAGCAGCAAAATCAAAAATAGGGGCAGGTGAAAGGTTATTCGAAGGCAGTAAAGACACTAAGTCCTTAACAGTCTCAACAGCAGCGTCAAAATCATTACAAAGAACATCAACTGTTCCCTCTTTATATGAAGTCTCAGCTGTTACCTCGCTTGGTGCTGAAATATAAAAATCAGCATCCTTAACCGCAATAATAACATCTGCCATATTGGCAATGAGAGCAGATGTACCAAGACAAGCACCTGCAACAACAGCAATCTGTGGGCAAACACCACTAAGAGATGCTGATGCCTTAACAAGCTCGCCATATGCACTGAGAACCTCGAAACCTTCACTGAGCTTAACACCGTTAGAATCAAAAATAGACACAACAGGACAACCTGTTTTAGCCGCTAAATCATAAATCTTTTTTATTTTTGCACACTGTGCAACACTTACAGCACCGTCATTCACTGTAACATCCTGAGAAAAAGCATATACTGCACACTCATTTACTGTACCAAAGCCTGCAGCAACCTCAACCTCACCGTCAGCAGATTTTGCAAAAGCATCAATCTGTGTAAATGAACCATCATCAAAGAGAGCTTCAAGCCTTGAAAGTGCCTTAGAATCTTTCAATTCACTCACTTAAATATCCTCCTAAAATTTGTAAAACATATATCTAAAGAAATAGAAAAATTTAAAATATTCCAAATTTTCCTATTATACATTCTAACACTTTGTTAAACAAATATCAATATTAAATTTTATTAATTTACAATTAAATTGTTATATAAAATAAAAGCAGCCTCACAGCTGCTTTTATTAAAAACGTTTATTCTTCTTTTTCGGCAGGATTTGAGGAACGAAGTAATTTGCGCACCTCATTATCTGTAAGCTGTCTTGATTTTCCTGTCTGAAGCATACCAAGCTTAACCGGCCCTATTGAAATTCTTTTAAGTCTTGCAACCTCTAAATCCACAGCCTCGCACATTTTTCTGATTTGTCTGTTTCTGCCCTCACGAAGGATAAATTCAAGAACTACTCTTCCCTCCGCCTCAGTAATAACATTAACATCACAGGGAGCGGTTTTTCTGCCGTCAATCTCAATACCATTTCTCAATTTATCTAAAATTTCATCACTTACTGACGGGCGAACTGTTACACGGTATACCTTTGCATAATTATGCTTGGGATGTGTAAGTGCATTTGCAAATGAACCATCGTTTGTAAGAATAAGCACCCCCTCGGAATCCTTATCAAGTCTGCCGACCGGATAAACCCTTGCATTGACATCAATAAGATCCATAACTGTTTTTCTGCCAAGCTCATCAGAGACAGTTGTAACATAACCACGCGGCTTATTGAGCATAATGTAATACATTCTGTCAACCTTATTAATTTTTTTACCGCGAACTGTTACCAAATCTTTTTTAGGATTAACCTTATCGCCTATATGCGCGACATGACCATTAACCTTAACCTTGCCCATTTCGATAAGCTCTTCACTTTTTCTGCGTGACGCTACGCCGCATTCAGCCATAAATTTCTGAAGTCGTACTTCGTTCTTGTTCGGCATAATATTTTACTTCCTCGTCTGCCTCTATCGGCAGTCTTTCTATTAATTTATCTTTAGAATATACATACACATATCCGATTGTCTCCCCCTTTTTCACGGGAGCGTAAACAAACGGACTGTGATATATTTCAATTCTTAAATCTGACAGGATATAATACTTCTGCTGATATGATGCAGATATTGTATCAACCTGTGCACCAACTACATTTATTTTAAGTTTGTCGGCTACTTCGTATTCATTATACTTCTTTTCGCACTCTGTCATAAGATTGACATGATCATTCCAATCATCAGGTGCATTCAATGTTACACATATCAGCTTGTTTGAATTATAGTTTTTCGCTGATACAAGACATCTGCCTGCTTTTGAGGTAAAGCCTGTTTTAATCCCGAAAAAAGCTTCATCCCTTGCAAGCAATTTATTGTGATTGTAAACGGTCACCTTTTTGTCGCTGATAATGATGTCGGCACTCCTCATAGCACTGATTTTACAAAAAGTTTCATTCTGTACTGCAGCTGCACTTAAAAGTGCCATATCATAGGCTGTTGAATGATGATCACCCTCATCAAGTCCTGACGGAGTTACAAAATGTGAATTTTTCATACCGAGCTCGGCAGCACGCGTATTCATAAGCTGAGCAAATTCTTCAAGCCCACCTGACAAAAAGTAAGCAACCGCATTTGCCGAATCATTGCCCGATGTCAGCATCATACCCACAATCAAATCATAAAGAGTTATTTTATCCTCAGGCATAATACCGAGTGACGAACCTTCCGTGCGCACCATTTCATCAGTAATTGTAACAGTTTCATCAAGCCGGTTACTCTCAATTGCAAGCAAGGCAGTCATTATTTTCGTGGTTGATGCAATTGACCTTTGCTCGTAGGCATTCCTTTCATAAAGGATTATACCTGTATCAGCATCCATAACAATTGCACTTTGTGCAGAATTATCGGCAGCATAAACCGTAATTGGAAATGCAAATATAAGTGCTAAGAAAAACGCAAATTTCTTCAACAAAATAATCACCCACATAAATATATGCAGGTGATTATGTTTGCAAAACAATAAATGTGATTATTCAGCAGCTGTTTCCGCTGCAGCCTCGTCCTTTTTCTCCGCCTTAAGAAGCTCAGTGAGTTTATCAACAAGCTCAGGAATCATTGCGATTGCACGATCAGCAGATGATGTATAGTTATTAATCTGCATCATTCTGCACTTGCCGTTTTCAATAACAATAAATGCAACAGGAGTAATGGTGATACCACCACCGCCGCCACCGCCGAAAAGTTCAGCATTTGACTTTGAAGGAAGATCAGTACCGCCTGATGTAAAGCCATATGATACCTTTGATACAGGAATTAAAGTAGTATTGCCTGTTGTCATAGGCTCACCGATGATGGTTGATACATCAACCATCTGACGCATTTTTTCCAATGTGTTTTCCATTATTTTGTTTACCGGAGTTTCTTTCATTCTATTTGTCCCCTTTTTTATTTTTAATTAAATTCTTTACAAACACAAATACTGCCTTGAGACCAACCTTAAGAAGAAGCCCAACGCTTATACTTCCTATGAGCTGGAACTCAACCTCAGTTTTATCGGCAATGAAATCAGGCTGAATATAATCGTCATAATTATCAACCTTCATACCTGTCATTATCATACCTTTTAAGGGATAATAATACTGACAAATCTTACCATATGAACGTGCAATTAAATCTGCATCGCCACCGCCTACTAATATCATAACATAAAGTGAGTAAATATGTAAACCCCTAATTAACGTAGAAATTGCAGAATTTGCCGTTTCAAGCAGATTGGATACAAAAGAAAGGATACCTACTACACCCTCCTCATCCCACATTTTCTTAATAGGATTAGATTTTGGTTTTGCAGGAGTCTGCTTTTTATCATCAGCTGTTTTAGTTTCATCCTTTTCAGCCTTGAATACTGCTGTAGGACCATCCTCACCCTCAGTGATTTCTACTGTTTCAGCTTTTACGGGCTCATTTTTTTCAGCAGACTTACTCTTTTCTGCCTGTTCTTCCTTTTTAGTCTTTTTATCTTTTTTCTTTTTCTTACCCTCTTCGGCAACATCCTTTGCCTTTTTTTCAGGGAATAAAATGAAATTAAGAATTTCGGAAAGAACAATATCCTTTTCTATAAAAAGAACCTGAATTTTTGTATGCCAGCCTTTATCATAAATAAGAGTGACAGTTGCTGAAAGCGAACATATAAGTGCAATTATTAAAACAAGGACTGCAAGTATGATTAAAAATATTTTCATTATTCACTGTCCTCCTCTTTTTCATGTGCAGCATTCTCACCGTCTGCAAACAGTGATGTTTGTGAGTCATCCTTTTCCTCAGTATTCTCGGGCAAATCAGGTAAATCATCAAGACTGTTAAGCGAAAAACACCTTAAAAATCTATCAGTTGTGCCATAAACAAGCGGTCTGCCCGGCAAATCAAGTCTGCCCTTTTCCTCAATCAGACCTTTTTGAATAAGGTTTGATACGGGACCGCTGCAATCAACACCTCGAATCTGCTCAATAAAAGAGCGTGTAACAGCCTTATTATATGCAACAATTGCAAGCACCTCAAAGGCAGCCTGGCTGAGCGGTGTATTCTTTTTTATTTCAAGAAGACCTCTTACCTCTTCGCTGTATTCCTCACGGGTACAAAGCTGATATTTGCCGTCAATTCTTATCAGACGGAGTCCGCCGTCATTTTCATCGTACATAGCCTCCAAATGGCCAAGCATTTTTATGACATTTTCAACATCAATATCAAGCACCTCAGCAAGCTTTGCAGGCTCAACAGGATCACCTGCCGCAAACAGCATAGCCTCAAGAGATGCCAAAACATTATTACTGCTCAATATCATTTACCTCATTTACTATCTGAACTGAGGGATTAGTCATTTCACCCTCAATTGTAATTTTTTTTGATTTTGCAAGCTCAAGCACTGCAAGAAAAGTTGCCACCATATCACTCTTGGACTGTGCATCCTGAAAAAGTGATAGAAATTTAACCTTTTTTCCGCCCCACAGCTTACGCATAACCGTGCTTACCTTAGTTGCAACAGCAACAAATTTCTTTGCAACAATAACCTTAAAGGAATCAAGCGGCGGCGGCAGCTTACGCTGTCCTCTGCCTGCGGCACTTATATAAGCATTTAAAAGCTCTTCGCCCTCATGAAAACGCTCATAGTCATAATTGACATATCCCTCTTGTGCAGGACGGACAAAACGGTTAAAACCGTCAGTCTGTTCAGACAGTTTTTTTGCCATAAGCTTACAGTCACGATACTCAATTAATTCACCTGTAAGCTCTTTCTTAAGTATCTCAGCCTCTTCATGCTTCGGCAGGAGTGACACGGTCTTGATATAAATCAGCCTTGCAGCCATTTCAAGAAATTCACCTGCAACGTCAAAATCCTGTTCTTGCAGTTGTCTTACATAAGCAACATACTGATTAACAAGCTCAACAATAGGAATATCATTAATATTCAGTTTATGCTTTGAAATCAGATGCAGGAGAAGATCCATAGGACCCTCAAACACATCTATCTTATAGTTAATCTGATCCATAAATCACCCGAAAATTGCACGAGGAATAATTGAAATGAATGACAACATTATATTTGTGATAAAATAGATAACTCCATCCAATACACCTGTGAACAAAAGCAGAATAAAGCCTATCATAATATATCTATCATACTTCATAATTTTGAAATAGATTTTATCAGGGAGTATCGCAGAATAAATTTTCGAGCCGTCAAGCGGCGGAACAGGCAACAGATTGAACACCGCAAGTGTTACGTTGACGCTTGCTGCATACCAGAAAAAAGTTGAAATTGCGATAATGCCTTCGTTGCTGCTTTGTAAAGAATCAATGGCAAAGCAAATACACATCCACACAAAGCCCATTACAAGATTTGATGCAGGGCCTGCAAGTGATATGAGTGCCATATCACGGCGGGGATGCTTTAATCTTGCTGGATTAACAGGCACAGGCTTAGCATAGCCGATGCCAAAGCAGAAAATCATTATAGTACCTAAAAAATCAAGATGTGCAAATGGATTAAGACTGATTCTGCCCTTGAGCTTTGCTGTGTCATCACCGCATTTATAAGCAGCATAAGCGTGTGCCAGCTCGTGCATAGGCATACAGCAGAACACAACAAACAAGGTTGAGCAGAGCATTATCGTAAGTTCCAGATAACTGCCCTCTCTCAGCATTGTAATCATATCACCAATTCTTCCCATAAAATCAATCCTTGATAAAATTATTTAACGGCAGTAACCATTCTGTCATTACCGTACATATCCTTAATTACATTTATATCTTTAAAGCTTAGCAGAACATTTTTAATATCATTGCCCTGCTCGTCACCGATTTCAAGAAACAAGTGACCATTATCATTTAACATATCATACCAATTATCGTTGATAATCCGATAAAAGTCAAGTCCGTCTTTTCCGCCGTCAAGTGCCATAACAGGCTCTTGCAGAACTTCTGCCTGCAAATCCGCTATATCACTGCTCTTAATATAAGGCGGATTGGATATAATAACATCTGCTTTTGGCAGGTCATTTGTATTTTTTATATCACCGCAGATGACCTTTGCATTCGGTGTACCATCGGCATTTTTCAGCAGATAAAACATAGCATCTGCACTTTTTTCAATCATATATACCGTTGCATTCGGACAAGCCTTTGCAACACTAACACCTATGCAGCCTGAACCTGCACACAAATCATAAACAACACATTCACCAAGTGATTTTATATACTTAATCGCAAGCTCGCAAAGCTCCTCGGTCTCGGGTCTGGGAATAAGAACTCCCTTACCTACATAAAATTCGCTCTCGTAAAAATCCCATTTACCTATTATATACTGCAACGGCTCGCCGTTTTTCACACGCCACAGCAAATCTGCAAAGCGCTTCATAATCACATCATCATTCTGATGCTGGTAAAACTCACTGTTTTTTATACCTGCCAAATGAGAAACAAGACTAAGTGATTTGAATTCAGCCTCGTCAACACCATTACAGGATAGAAAATAGACACCGTAATTATATGCCTCTTTTACTGTCATATGATTTCATCGTCCTTCGGATTATCTGTGATAACTGCCTTTAGTGATTCTATACCAACCTCGATTATTTCATCGTCAGGCTCTTTGGTAGTAAGTCTCTGCATCCAGAGCCCCGGAGCGGAAAGCACTTTAACTAAAGCATTATCGTGTCTGCCCGCATACTTGATAAATTCATAACCGATACCCATAATTATCGGCAGCATCGGCAGCTTAATAAGCATCCACAAAATCGTATTCTGCTTAAGCTCAGCAGGCACAATAAGTGACAGCAAACTGATAAAAACTATACTGAAAATCAGCATAACAAAGATAAATGAGGTTCCGCATCTTGGATGAAAGCGTGTACACTTTTTTACATTTTCAACGGTTAAATCAAGTCCCGCCTCATAGCAGGCAATCGATTTATGCTCAGCACCATGATACATAAAGGTGCGTTTAATATCCTTCATTTGACTTACAAGAGCGATATAAACAACAAAGATAACTATTTTGAGCACACCTTCAATTGTACCCTGCCAAGGAGTAAGTGCATTGTCTGCCCACACATTAAGTCGGTTAAAAATAAATACCGGCAAATAAAAGAAAATAACAAATGCAAGTGCAAAACCAAGAATAGTGGCAATAAACATTATGATATCCATAAACTTATCGCCAAGCTTATCTGTAAGCCATTTTTCAAACTTATTCATTTCGGCATCCTCGATATCCTCCATACCGGATGCCTCCGCTGAATACATAAGCATCTTATAGCCAAGTATCATTGACTCAATAAAATTAACTATTCCTCTTATAATCGGAAAACCAAGGAATTTGTATTTATCTCTTATATGCTTAACCTCGTGTTGCTTGACAACTATTTCACCGTCAGACTGTCTGACCGCAGTTGCAACACCCTTTGGTCCCTGCATCATAACACCCTCAATAAGAGCCTGACCTCCAACTGAGGTTTTATGTACATTTTTATTACCCATTGCTTTCGCCCTTCATTTCCATACCTTTATTAATTTCCGCATCATCAGGATTAGCAGGCATATCCTGCAGTTCATTTTGTGATGGTAAGCTTTCGATAGGAAGATAGATTGTTACAAGTGTACCCTTACCCTCTTCGCTGTCAATTTCAAGCTTGCCCTGATGCAGATTTATAATCTCATTTGTTACTGCAAGACCGATACCCGATCCACGCACTGAGACATTTGCTTTATAAAATTTATCTTTAACATGAGGCAAATCCTCCTTACTGATACCGCAGCCCTGGTCGGCAACCGCAATACTGATAAAGCTTTTGCCCTCATATTTGAGGAACTGTGCTTTTACAAAAATCTTACTTGGTGCACGCGAATATTTAAGTGCATTATCAAGAATATTCATAAATACCTGTCTGAGTCTGTTAGCGTCGGCATTACCGACTGCAGGAACATCGGGAATACTGTATTTAACCTCAATCCCCTCCCGCATTGCCCTTTCACGGAAAGTGAACACAGTTTCATCAAGCTCAGCAAAAATATCTGTTTTAGCAAGCTTCAAATTCATTCTTCCGCTCTGAAGTCTTGAGAAATCAAGCAGCTCTTCAACAAACCCCTCAAGTCTGCCTGCTTCCTTTACAATAACTTCAAGTCCTTTATGTGTGATTTCGTCAACAGAGTCGTCCATACCAAAGGTTAAGGTTTCACCCCAGCCTTTAATTGATGTCAAAGGAGTTCTAAGCTCATGTGATATGGTGGAAATGAAATCGTTTTTCATTTTATCAGTGGTTGAAATTTCCTCAGCCATTGAGTTTATTGAATCACATAGATTACCGATTTCATCATTATATTTCTTTTCAATACGTACAGAATAATCACCCTGTGATATTTTCTTGGTGGTTTCATTGATCTCCTGCACAGGAATAATAATTGACTGTATAAAATAAAGATTAGATAAAATAATGATTGCAAATACCGCCAGCAGACCAACAAAAATGATGAAAACCATTGTAAATATCTGATTGTCAATCTGCTCAAGCGAGGACATTACACGAACAGCACCAACTATATCGCCCTCGGAATTTTTAATCGCACGACACACTGCCATTACCTTTTCATTACTGTCGAGCTTACCAATATATTTACCACAGCTATCGGCACTCGTAAGTGCCTGGTTATAATCCGGCATATCCTGCTTTTCAATAGCAAAGCCACTTGAAGAGAGAACGACCCTTCCGTCGCTGTCAATCACCCAAATTGTTGTTTTATCCTTGTAACTATAGCTGTCTATAAAATCAGCTGCTGACTGCTCAAGTGTTTCGCCGGCATCAAGATTTGATGAAAAATAATCAGTTGCAGTTGTGGATGTGCCTGAGCTTAATATGCTTTCAACATTTGAATAGTAATGATTTTTAATTGCAAATGAGGAAATAAGAAAAACAATAATAAAAAACAGAGCAATAACACCGAGGATATTTATAATCCACCTCAGTGTAATTCCCCTTATTTTAGGGATATGAAATTTTTTTGCCGCACTGTTTTTCATTTTATCTCCTGCTGTATTATATTACTGCTTTGTTGTTATCCACTTGTATCCGAGACCCCAAATCGTTACAAGTCTTGTAGGATTTGACGGATTTTCCTCAATTTTGATTCTAAGACGTCTGATATTAACATCAACAATCTTTTCATCACCAAAATAGTTTGCGCCCCATACAGTTTTTAGAATATCAGTTCTTGAAAGCGCAGCATTAGGATTTTTGAAAAAGTATTCAATAATCTGGAATTCAACCTGAGTAAGCTCAATAAGCTCACCGTTTTTTGCAAGTGTTCTGTTTCTGAGATTAAGCTCAAATTCATCAAGAATAATACTGTCACCTGTTGTATCATTCTTTCTAAAGCCGCGTGTCATTTCAACGCGTCTGTAAACCGCATCAACTCTCGCCATAAGCTCACTTGGTGAAAATGGCTTTGTCACATAGTCATCTGCACCGAAGAGCAAACCTGTAACCTTGTCCATTTCCTGAGTTTTGGCACTAAGCATAATGATGCCGAGATCAGATGAACGTTTGCGAAGTTCCTTGCACACAGCTAGTCCGTCAAGCTCAGGCATCATAATATCAAGTATTGCAACATCAAAGCTGCCTGATGCCTGTGAAAACTTTTCAAGTGCTACAGCACCATTCTCAGCCTGTTCAACCTCGTAGCCACTTCTTGTAAGATTGATTACAATAAACTCGCGGATTGACTCTTCATCCTCTGCTACTAATACCTTTTTCATAATAATTCCTCCTCAATATGATTTAATCATATTTTTTAGATCATCAATTGTAAAGCTGACCTGCGCCTGAGTATTCACCTTAGCAAGATAAACAAATCCAGAATTAGTAAATATCTCTGTATAGCCCTGAAGGGCTAATTCATTAGGATTATACGCAGAGCTAATAACAGCAATAATACTGAAATATTCCTTCTCACTGTCTTTGGACACAACCGTCATCATTCTGTTGTCATTATCGTATCTAACGATAACATCATCAAACAAATCATCATCAACAAGCAGAGAATATGAATCACGCTTACACGAATAAGTATAACATTTGTGATTTAAAACAGTATTTTTATAAATCAGCCAATTTTGAGCAGTAATCTGTTTAGGTAAATTATCGGCCTTGGCATCAACAGGAATTTCAACCTCTCCATCACTGTCAATATCTTTAGAATTTATGATACTGCTGCGTGCAGTTTCAGCTGTTTTTCCCGATGAATAACTATAAAACGGTGACACTATTGAATCATAATAATTTGACCAGTATAAAAATTCCGTTACCATCGAACTGCCGTCTGCCTTTAACGCATCGGCATATATGCTCATACCCTCAACGGTTTCAGCTGCAATGATATTTTCAAACGAAATGATTGTACTGTCAAGCTTAGTTCTGCCGATTCTGCGTTTACTGTTATCTGCAAAGGAATAAAGCTCCGCAGTAGGTGATTCTGCAGATGAGCCGATATTAAAAATAACAACCTCATTAATGCCGTCATTATTCATATCAGCACAGATAAATTCACCTGCTGTGATTGAATCATCAATCTGCTCAAGTTTGTATCCCTCATCATTCTGAGTCTGGTTATACACACCCAGCTTTGAGTTTGTGGACTTGGCAATAACATTCCAGCAAACTAGAATTTCAACCTGACCATCATTATTGACATCACTGAAATCAACCGATTTTACATCTGTTCCGTCACCTTTTATATTATCAATAACATTCCATTTTCCATTAGTCTTCTTTAAAACCGCGAGGCTGACTGTTCCCCTATCATCTGATGGTTCAAAAAAAGATACAGCCTCATCAACACCATCACCATCAAGATCATAAAATATGAAAGAGGTTGTGTAATCACCGCTTGACGGAATTTTAATCAGATAACCTGACTTGCAGTATTCGTCAACAGCATTCTGAACACCTGCATTATCGCCGCTTGGCGATACAGGCGAAATTAAATCATCAATAGAGGTTGCAAGTCTAAAATTGCTGCAGCCCGCCAGCAAAAGCGACAAACATAAAACAATCAGAAGAACTCTTAATTTTTTCATTTTGTCACCCCTTTAGCACATCTTTTTACACATATATTAAACATTATAACAGAATTTTTAAATAAAATAAATATAAATTTAAAAATAATTACAAATAATTACATAAACTGCTTGAATAATTATTTAAATAGATAAATAAACAAGAAAACTAAAAAGGACGGAATAAATCCGTCCTATGATTTAAATTCATTATCATAATCGCAATAT
>CAMWPJ010000064.1 GCA_947176035.1 uncultured Clostridia bacterium
GCCATTCCCTGATAAAGCTCTGCCACCTGCTTGCCAAGATTTCGTGAACCAGTGTGGATTACAAGATATTTGCATCCGGTTTCATCAGTATCAATTTCAATAAAATGATTACCGCCGCCGAGAGTGCCTATTGAACGCTCAATACGCTTTGTATGCTTTAAAGAACGATAGCAATGCAGATTCTGAAACGGTTCAAAACGCATAATTCTGCCTTCGTGAACATCCATTCCGGACGGAACATATTTTCTTATTACAGCATCAAGCTCATTAAAATCAATATCAATATCACCAAGCTTTACACACAGCATACCGCATCCGATATCAACGCCGACTATATTGGGTATAACCATATCGCCCAGATTTGCCGTAAAGCCTATAACACAGCCTGCGCCTGTATGGACATCAGGCATGATTCTTATTTTTGCGCCCTTTGCAAATTCCTGCGAGCAAAGCACTTCAATTTGTTCTATAGCTGACTGTTCAACAGTCTGTGCATAAATCACAGCATCTGCAAAGGCTTCCTTTATCTTAATCATATTCTTATATCTATTTATGCTGCAATAACAGCATACCTTTCATAATTAATTATATCCATCATAAAATCATATGGATTCAGCTTACCGTCTTTCACCATTGAAAAAATTCTCGGCGTACAGCCTGAAACGAGAGCAACCCCCTGTTCATTCATTTTTACAGGCTGCTGCATATTCCTGCTCTGTACATTCCAGAATATCATCTTAGGCAGATTATAACCGTATTTTGCATATCTTCTCTTTGCATATTCAAAATTGGTTATATCAGCACCTTCGGCACACATATCAAATTCCATATCTGAAATGATATAGATTGTTGACGGCAGTTCCTCCTGCGGCAGCTTATTTTTAACCGCTGTATGGAGAATAAGCTCAAAAACCTTTTGAATATTTGTATTAGCAACCTCATTAAAGCTTTCGCAGTAACGCACCTTTTCAGTAATATCACGTCCCTTTATTTCTACAAGTCTGGGACTGGAAGAAAAGGTAATAAAGTGATTTGCAAAAGCACCCTTGCTGTGCTCGGCAAAATAGATGCCGAGTGACAACGCAACCGATGCCGGGAGCGGATTGCCGCAATAATACATCGAACCTGATCCGTCAACGACAGCAATTGCATTTTCATCCTTTGTAAAATCCTCAAGTGCACCCCACATAGTATTGATTGCTGTTCTTTCGGCTTTGGAAATCATATTGGAATTCATATATTCCTGACAAAGAGGTCTGATAATTTCATAAGGCATAAGTGCCTTGGTGTTCATCTTCGCCTCGCCCTGTGAAACCCGATTCATATATTCGCAGTATCTTTCTTTATCATTTCTGATAAATGCCTTACGGTACTTATACATTGCCTTTGACGGCTGCTTTGCATAATTGAAGCTGTAATCCTTAGTACGAAGATTATTTTCAATAATCTTTATGTATGAACGAAGCGCAGACAGTGTTTTTCTGTACTGTGCATCGGTCATATTCAGTGCCTTGGCAATAGCCTTTGCATTTTTTATGGTATCTGAACTTGATGCGTTAACGGAAGGCAGCCATTTGGCAAGGAGCGAAATTTCATTGCCTTTTTCCATATTCTTTATATCCTCGGCAAACTGTACGGAAATAAGATGTACTGCCTCATCACGGCATGGTGTATCGAGCAAAACAATAAGGTCATCGTATCTGCCGTATTCGCAAATATATTTCATATTTTTAACCGCAGATTCCGGTTCATTATATGCAAGCCATCTGAGTATTGTCCTGAAAACTCTGCGTTCACCAAGACCGCCGCGTATATCACGTGCGTAAAAAAGTATTTTCATTGCCGCATCTGCATTTTCGGCATATGCACCGATAAATCGGTTGATTATATCCGTCTCATCCGCTGTACGGAGTGCACCTATTGCAGAAAACAAATCAAGGCAGTGACTTTCTGTACTCTTATATGTAAGTGCTCCGTTTTCGGTTTTTGTATGGTTTGTCATTTGTTTTAGATATTTCAGCATTTCGGTTTCCTCCGTTCACAAATAATAATACAAGGCACATAAAAATCTTTTAAGGATTATGTATTTACTCAAATAATTGCTGTAAGTGCCTTACAAGATGCCCATCTTTTTCCACCAAAAGCTTTTATAAATTGCTGTGCGCATCTTTTACATTTTTACAAGGTGCTTATTTGGGGATCGAACCCAAAAGCTTAGCTCTGCCAATGATTTTTCGATTGCTGTAAGCACCTTTGCTGTGATTACATAATACCAGAACTTTACAGATAAATCTTGAAAAAAAAGTTGCGAAGTCATTTTCAGACTCCGCAGTTCATTTGATTGTCTATTCTTTTTTTCAGATTTTCAATAAAGCTGTCGGGAGAAATCACTCGGATAAGCGGACCGAAGGATAAAATTCTGATTAAGATTTCCGTCTCATCATCCCTGTCATATTTAAGCGTTACCCGATATCTGTTATCCTCCTGTCTTTGCGTCTCCTTTTCTAAATGCGAAAAAGAAAGCATAACTCTTTCAAGGGCATTTCGGTCATCCAGCAGTTCAAATACAAGCGTATCCTTTTTTGACTCATATTTTTTCAAATCATCATGGATATCAAAATGTGTCATTTCGCACGCCTCAATTCTGGATAAATTAAGCGTAAACATTTTTTTATAGGCTATCGCCTTCAGCCTGAACTTATCATCCTTAGAGGAATACTGAAGCTTTATCGGTGAGCATATAAATTCCTTGTCCTTCCACTGCCTTCCCGTATATTTAATTTTCAGCTTTTTGTGCTGCTTAACTGCCTTTAAAATGATATGAAAATTCTCAATATATTTCGGATTATCAAAAGAATCACCATCCGAATATCTGTCAAAATATTCTATTGTGCCTTGCTCATAAAGCGGTTCAACAGCCTCAAGTCCATCAATACAAGGATTAAAAAGCTTAATCCTCGGGTCATTCAAAAGTGCCTTAAGCCATTGCTTTTGAAGAATTGTCAAAGGCATATCGGGAACATTAATCAATGGTGTTTCCATATCCGAATTCAGCAGCTGCCATTCATCGCCCTTAATTAAAGCCGGTATATTGATGATACTTTCACCGAATGCCTTTTCATTTATAATATCGTTAATATCACGATCTGTGATTTCACATTCAACCGCTCTTTTCAGCACCTCGGCAACAGTATTAAAATAGCTGCCGTAAATTTCACTGAACAGCATCACTGTCACCTCCGTATAGTTTTTTCATTTTCTCAAGATCACTGTAAAAAATATTAACAACCTCACTGTTGCTGCTTTCCAGCTTCGTTATTCTGCCGATAAAGGTTCTTATCCACGGCATAAGCTCCATAGCATCATAAACATCTGCAGAAAATTTATAATGACATTCATCAAGCTGTTCTATTTCTCCAAAGCGTTTTTCTCTTTCAAGACGACTGATGATATATCCTTCGTTTTCACCGACAAATATGGTCATTTCAATATGTTCAAGACGGTATCCCTTACTGACAGAAACTCCCCAAAGCCTGTTTTTAAACCTTTGAGCAATATCGTAATACTTACTGTAATCAGGCTCATATTCCTTTAATGCAATTTTCTTAATACTGTCAAGCCTGTAAAACGTAATTCGCTTTAAACCGTAATGATGTGCCATAAGATAGCGCCGCCCGCCCTGCGTACTGATATATATTTTAAGAGGCAGCACGCTATGCTGTGTTACATTTGATTTCTTAGGCGAATACACCTCAAGCTCAACAGCTTTATGCTCTTTGATTGCAATAAACAGTAAATACAGTATTTCACTTTCAAGGGCGTGCAAAATATAATGATGCTTAAATGCAAAGCAATCATAAGAATAATTATATTTATCAAGTATATAAGAGCCGACAACTCCTAACGAATCCTCTTCGGAATAAAAATTCACGGCATCCTGCCACGATTCTAAATTAACGTTATCCTGTACTCGTCTGAACACAAGCTCTTTGCCGTGTTTTGTGCTCTCAAGCAGTCCAAGGCGCTCATATTCCTTAAGCTTTTTTCTTATCGTTGATTCATCCAACTCACGCGGCTTGCTGAACATCGAAAGATAATCATTCGAAATCAAATCTGTTATTTCTTTAATTGAGCGAAATTTATTATCTGCCAGAATATCCATTATGTAAAAATGCAGGGTAATATCATTGGCAGTAAAACTTTTTGCTTTAAAGGCATTATATAAAGGATTATGCGGCACAGCCTGACTGTCAACTGATATAAATGTATTTTTTCCATTTGCATTCCGGTGAAAAAACATATAATCACCAAGCCAGCTTTCCATTCGCCTGCGTTCATTATCATAGCTTCTTGAGCTTTTTGAATTATATTCATTACGGTTTTTAAAGCCGTAAACATAAAATTGGTTCATATATTCACGAATTTTAGAAAAGCTTTTTATCAGTTCACTGTATGCCATATTCTCACCGCCTCATATCTTTTGCAATATTAAAGTCACTTTATATTATGTAATTTATCATATTTTAAAGATAAATACAATTACTGATGCGTATTAATTTTATCAACATTAAATAATTTTCAATTAATAATTGCCAAGATTTTTCAATTGTAAAATTGAATACACTTCATAAACTATACTTGCAAGGGCGAGAAATGATTATTGATTGACAAGTTCAATCATACTTTCAAAATTCAATTTTCATTTTTCACCTTTGCAAGTAAACAGTAAAAGAGGTGTATTCAAATGTCAAGCAATAAGAATGTAGTTCCAGAGGCTAAGGAAGCTCTTAACAGATTCAAGATGGAAGCTGCTGCTGAGGTTGGTGTTAACCTTAAGAACGGTTACAACGGTGACCTTACTTCAAAGCAGGCAGGTTCAGTAGGCGGCCAGATGGTTAAGAAGATGATCAAGGCTTACGAAGAGAGCATGAAATAAGCAAACAAATTAAATTATAATTATCAAATTTAATTCAGTTTTCTTATTCTGGGTATATTACCCGCATTTATTGCGCGAATGGCAATAAGAAGGCTCCGATACTAAATGTATCGGAGCTTATTTTTTTGTTTCACTCTTGGTTGGCTAATCAACAATAAAAACATTTGCACAGCCTGAATAATTAAATACATATAAATTATCATCTGCATATGTGCAGCGAATTGCAGTTTCTTCACCGTCAATTACAAACTGATTTGTAACATCAATTTTGCCAGCATTAATTTCAAATGTCAGCGCACCATTTGTGCTTTCATAGGTTTTCTGATCAAAAATTTCATAAGGTATTGCATAGTAGCCCTTGTCATTATTCACAACCAAAGCATGGTGATTTTGCTGTGCCTCGGAAAAGGCATCGTTTAAAACAAAGCTATCCAGCACGATTGGATTTTCGTGGTCTGAAATATCAAAAAGTGCAAGCTTCACTCCGTCGGTCGCTTCACCATATTCACCCTGATAGGTTGAATAGCCAATGCCAAGAAGAGTATTTTCATCTACAGGCACAAGAAGGCTTGAGAATCCTGTTATCTCAACCTCACCTTTAATCTGAGGGCTTGCAGGATCTGACAAGTCGATAATAAACAATGGATCCACTTGTTCGTACGTAATAACATATGCTGTGTCACCAACAAATCTTACAGCCTGTATGCTTTCATTATCTGCAAAGCCTGTTATTTCACCGATTTTGTTCAGGCTTTCATCAAGAACAAAAAGGTTGTTGGTTCTTTCATCATTCTCGTTATAGGATGTTGTGGCTACACGCAGCTTGCCGTCCTTTTCATCAAGAGAAAATTGATTGTTGACATCACCTGCCACCTCACAGGTTGCTGTAAACTGAATTCCATTTTCAGAAAGATTCACCTTGACAATCTGCGTTTTTGATTCAATTGGCTGTGCAGCATTTAAAAGCGCAATATCTCTGTTCCATCTCCACTGTCCCATTGTGATATACATATTATTTTCATTGCAATACATATTTGAGCCTGCACCGAAGATTGCTTTTGTATCGGTTGAGCATTCACCTGTTTCAATATTGATTGCACTGACAATCAAATAGCTTGCTGTATCGGGATTATTGCCATATGCAATATCTTGGAAGGGGATAACAGTTTTTTCAGCATTCTTTCCGTTACAAATATATGGAATGTAGTCATCATCCGATTTACATTCTTCACTGTAAATATAGTCATTGGATACAAAATAGAGCTGATTGCCGATAAGACGTGAGGATACATAGGCTCCGCTTTGCGAAAGGGTATTGATTTGCTTAGGTTCAGATACATCTGACACATCAAAAAGATGAACAAGTGCCAGCTCTTCAGCACGGCTGTAATCCTCGGAATATTCAAATTTATAAGTGTTTACAACAAGCGTATCATTGTAAATATAGATATCCTGAATATATTCATCCTCGCTGTTATCACCATAATCACTTATTCTGAAATCATCAATTTGTGAAACAAGCTTTCCTTCACCGCTGGCGGTTTCATAGATTTTAATGCAATTATGATTGGAGCTTACATAATAAATGTACTCACCATCATTTTTGATTATATCGCCCTCATCTACAGCATCAACCTGTCTGTAGGTATCAGCATATGAATCAGCTCTGCCGCCTTCTGTTGATGATGTTACTGCCATATCCTTATTCAGTGCATCAAATACGGATTCAGCGATATCAGCATAGCCACCGCCATTAATACCAAAATACTCTGCATAATCGGCCTTGTTATCTTCTATTTCCTTAACGGTTGCTTTGATATCTTCAACGCTTGTGAAAGTATTGAGCAATTGCTCCTGAACAGACGGAGCAACATCTATTGCTGCCTTATCATCTACAAGGTATGGCTTTGCGGCAGTGAGAGCTGTCACAACAACTGCTATGCATGCAGCCGCACTAACAACAGCCTTAAATGATTTCTTCTGATAAAATCTGATTTTCTTTTGTTTTACATCAGCAATTCTATTGATTACCAAATTTTCGTTTAAAGTATAGGGTGCTGTAATATTTTCTTTTTCAAATTCATTTTTTATAAAATCAAAATCGTTATTCTTCTTCATATGACATCACTCCAGATATTCGCGCATCTTAGCAAGGCTGCGTGACAGCTTTGAGCGCACACTGCCTGCGGTAAGACCTGTAATTTTTGAAATTTCTTTGCTTGTAAAGCCTGCAACAACAGAGAGCAGAACAATATTTTTTTCTTCATTGTTGAGTTTATCGAGTGCATAGCACAGCTCGGTTTTATTCTCGTCAATAGTAAAAAACAACACTGTACTGTTCTTTGTAATACTGATATCCTCGTATTCTCTTTGCTGCATTTGCCGCTTTATATAGCCTGAGCAGGTGGCATAAAGAATTTTGAAAATCCATGAAGGAAAGGCCGCGGGCTTTCGCACCTCGCTGATTTGCTCATATGCACGAACAATGCAGTCCGATACAGCATCCTGTGCATCATCAGCATTACCAAGCCTGTAATAAGCATACCGGTAAAGCCGATCCTTATACAATGAATAAAGACGGCAAAACGATTCCTTGTCGCCTTCCTTCGCGAGTCTTACCAAATCACTTTCAGTCACAATGCTCACCTCTTTCGACATGTCATATATTAAGTATAAAAAAATTGCCAAAGTGTTGCAATAAATTTGGAAAATTTAAAATAAATTCTTTCAGAGCTCCATAAACCGCTTATAACCGCACACAAAAACGACTTGCTGAAAAATCAATTTAAGAGTAAAACAATTACAAAAAATTGAAGATAATAAAGAAAACAAAAGCAAAGCACCATTCAAGTGAATGGTGCTTTATTATTAAGCTATAAACATTACTTATAGAGCGGGCCGTAATTCCTGCAGGCACGGAAATCAGCTGACTGAGTATCCTCTGTACCGAAAGCTGCCCAAGCATGCGGACGGAAAATCTCCGTATCATCAACATTATGCATATTAACAGGAATACGAAGCATGGATGCAAGGGTAATCAAATCCGCACCAATGTGACCGTAAACTGTAACACCGTGGTTAGCACCCCAATTCGCCATAACACTGTAAACATCGCGGAATGCACCCTCACCTGTGAGACGAGGAACAAACCATGTTGTAGGCCATGATGGGTCGGTTCTCTTATCAATCGTATTATGAATTTCATCAGGGAGATCAACAGTATATCCCTCAGCAAGCTGAAGAACAGGACCGATACCATCAATAACATTAACCCTGAGCATTGTTACAGGCATCTGAGCACTGCAGCGGAAATGGCTTGAATATCCGCCGCCGCGGAAATATTCATAGTTTGCTCGACACCAATCAGTAGCATCAAGACAAGCCTTGATATCCTGCTGTGTCATTTCCCAGAAAGGCTTCATACAGCCTTCGCCCTTATCATTTTTAGCAGCACCGCTGCCGTCAAGTGCAGTTGCACCTGAATTGATAAGATGAATAAAACCATCCTTTGCCACACCATCAGGACGAACACCTGTTACACGCTCACAAGCATCAGGGCTCCAGTAGGTACGAACATCATGGAAGCAGGGTGCTGAATGTGAAACAAGTGTGCCAAGCATCATTGACACACCATTGAGTGTGTCATTTTCTGTTGCAAAAGGAGTAGGCATTTTAGCACCGTTCCAGTCAAAGGTTGATGCCATAATAGCCTCTGTAAAGTCAGCATTAGGCAGCCAGTCCGTCCAGTTGCGCTGACCCTGGAAGCCGCCTGCAACTGCATTTTTACCGAGAGCCTCCTCATGCCATCCCATTTCGTCAAGCTTTTCATTACCATAAAGGATATCACGCATAACCATAGTCATTTTGGTTACAAATTCCCAATCCTTATCGGCAGGAACAACCTTTGATTTTCTGATAATCTCAGGTAAATCCTTACCCTCATTGAGGTCAAATCCCTCCTTGCAGTTCTCCTTAACCCAAGCGAGTGCCTTATCGTACTCGTCGTGATCATAAATTTCAAGTGTTATTCGGCGTACAATTTCGGTCATATCCACCCATTCTGCACGGATTCCGAAATAATTCTGGAACATATCGGCATTACAATAAGAGCCTGCAATACCCATAGCTACACCGCCGAGATTAACATATGCCTTGTTTTTCATCCAGCCGACTGCAACAGATGCTTTTGCAAAGCGCAAAATTTTCTCTGCTACATCTGAAGGAACGGTTGTATCTGTCATATCCTGAACATCGTGACCGTAAATAGAAAATGCAGGCAGTCCTTTCTGTGCATATGCAGCCATAACTGCCGCAAGGTAAACTGCACCGGGACGCTCAGTACCGTTAAAGCCCCATACAGCCTTAATTGTCTGCGGGTCCATATCAAATGTTTCTGAACCGTAGCACCAGCAAGGTGTAACGGTTAAGGTTGCTACTACATTTTCAGCAGAAAACTGCTCAGCACACTTGGCAGCCTCAGCACCGCCGCCTATTGTAGTGTTGCTGACTACACACTGAACAGGTGTTCCGTCAGGATAACGGAGTGTTGATTCGATAAGCTCCTTGGCAGCTGTTGCCATGCCCATGGTCTGCACCTCAAGGCTTTCACGAACACCACCCCAACGACCGTCAATGGTAGGTCTTATTCCTATTTTAGGATAATTCATAAATTTTACCTCTCCTATTTATTTTTTATTTACTGCACACTGCTGCGCAGAATTTATTATATGCGTTTTCCCAAGCATCAGCATTTTCAGGCTGATACAGCTTAACACGCTCCTGTGCTCTTATAACTGCTCTGCCCTCTTCAACATCCTTGATATCCCCAAGTGCAATAAGCTGAAGAAGAATATTACCGATTGCCGTTGCCTCTGCTGGACCTGCAATAACCGGAAAGCCAAGACTGTCAGCTGTCATCTGACATAGGAAGCCATCCTTTGTACCTCCGCCGAGCAGATGCAGAACATCAAATTTTCTGCCTGTGTTTTCAGAAAGCTGATTGATTGCAAATTTATATTTCATTGCAAGACTTTCATAAATACAGCGTACCAATGCACCATCACTCTCGGGCAACGGCTGATTCGTCTTTTGGCAGTAATTTTGTATTTTCTCAGGCACCCCGCCTGCTGTTGCGAATTCAGGTGCATCAGGGTCAATAAAACAAGAAAACGGTTTTTCTGCTCTTGCAAGCTGCTCCATATCATTAAAGGAATAGTCTTTCCCTGCTGCTTTAAAATTCCTGCGTATTTCCTGAATAAGCCACAAGCCACTTATATTTTTCAGATAATTAACCTTACCATTAGCACCAAGCTCGTTTGAAAGCTCATCAGACATGCTTTTTTCAGTCAGCACGGCTGAGTCACATTCGCAACCAATAAGTGACCAAGTACCGCAGGAAAGAAAGGCGCTGCATTTTCCGCTTTCGGCAGGCATTGCTGCAACTGCACACTGCGTATCGTGCCCTGCAACCTTAATAACCTTTATGCCTTTATATTCACCTACAGCTGTTGAGCTGTCAACAAGAGGCTGCAGAATATCAGTATCCATTTCAGACAGACGTGCAATGTCATAATTCCACTTGCCATTTTCAAAGCTGTACATCTGTGAGGTTGAGGCAATCGTTTTTTCTGCTGATTTATTACCGCACAGTGCCCATACAAAAAGATCGGGCATGAACAGCAGTGCTTTAGCGTTATTTCTATCCTCGGCAGTCAGCTGAAAAAGCGTATTAATCGGCATAATCTGGTTACCTGTTGCCTTGTACAAATCATATGGCGATATTTTTTCAAATATCCTGTCAGGCATACCATTTGTACGGATATCACGATAATTGACAGGTAAGCCTATAAGCTCGTCATTTTCATCAAGCAAGCCGTAATCAACGCCCCATGTATCGAAGGCAAGAGCATCAACATCATTGCACATATCAATTGCCTTTTTCACCTCACCTAGAAGATAGGGGAAATCCCAGCAAAGATGACCATTCTCTGTTGTCGGTATATTTTCAAACCTGTGCACCTCGCTGTATTTTAGGCTTTTGCCATCATACTCTGCCTTTATTGCCCTGCCTGTTGATGCACCGAAATCAAATGCAAGAACCTTACTCAATAGGTTACAACTCCCTTCTTAAGAAGAACATTGGCATAAACTGCAGTTTCACCTGTAGCAATAATAAGATAAGCATTTTTAGCTCTTTCATAAAAAGCAAACCGCTCTGTCATATCGATATCGTGATGATCCGGCTCATATTTGTTGAGTATTTTTTCATATTCTGCCCATATCTCGGGAGTAGGACAGCTGTCACCCTTGACAACCTCCATAAGCGCCACAGGCTTATCGGTATATCTGTCAAGCGGAATAAGACTCAATACTGCATCCAAAATTTCAGCTGTGCCATGACCGTCAGCCCTTACAACAACTGCATTTTTACCAATACTCTCGCAAGGGAAATTACCGTCAGCAATAACAAGCTCATCTCCATGACCCATTTCGCAAAGAGCCTTTAAAAGCTCAGGGGAAATAATAGGCGAAATTCCTTTAAGCATAGCTAATCCCCCTTAATCTTTCTTATGTAAAATCGGATCATCAGGATTAAATGTTTTATATCCCGGATGTCTGCCTGTAACCTGATAATATCCTCTAAGGTCAATCAGCTTCTGTATATTTTCTCTGCTGATATCGTGGCTGCCGCCGAGAATAACTGCATTAATCGTAATTTTTGCCCAGAGCTCAAGACTTTCCATTCTGTAAAAGGCAGTTACAACATCACTTCCGACTGCAAGAGCACCATGATTTTCAAGAAGCATAACATCATGCTCCTCAAGATAAGGCTCTATTGCATCAGGCACCTCGGTTGTTGATGGTGTTCCATATGGAGTAAGCGGAACAGCACCCATAACCGCAACATCCTCTATCATATTGTACATATCCATTGCCTTATGTGCCACAGCAAAGCCTGTCGCACCCGGTGGATGTGCATGAATAACGCTCATAACATCATCGCGCTTATCATAGCAGCGAAGGTGCATTTTGATTTCGCTTGACGGACGAAGTCCCTCAGCCGCCTCAAGCACATTTCCCTCACGGTCAATACGAATAAGCTTTTCAGGTGTAATGAAGGATTTGCTCATACCTGTCGGTGTAGCAAGAATTGTGCCATCATCAAGCTTAACACTGACATTGCCGTCATTTGCTGCAACCCATCCAAGCTGCCACATTTTATGACATATATCGCATATCAATTCTTTTTGTTCATCAATATTGCTCATAAATTTCTCCTTATAAATATATTTATATATACATTATACAATATACC
>CAMWPJ010000065.1 GCA_947176035.1 uncultured Clostridia bacterium
ATATATTAGTACTTATTGTGCACCTTTTCAGCAAAGCAGAGGAAATCTTTGATTTCGATTACCGTGCCATCATCGAGAACTGCCTTACCGGTCATTCTGCCGAACACCTGATGCTGGTCGGTAATAATAATACCAACACTTGTATAATCACATCTGTCAATAATCGGCACAAAGTCCATTTCAAATCTGCCGTCAGATGAGGTAAAAGTCCATGGATCAATAAAATTATCACTGATATTGAAGGTTACATCATCAAATTTGTGAGCAACACCATCATAGAAAATAACATTTTCGCTTGCAGCTGAGGTATCACCAAAACCATATCCTATATTAAATCCAAATCGGTGACCATCTACAACACCTGAGCCTGAGCCCCAGTACCAATAGTTGTCATATGTCCATACGCCTCTGCCCCAGTCAAGTCCGCCGAAATCGGTTGCAGGGTCAAATTCGTAAACCTTGCCGTCATATTCAACCTTACCGCTTGCGGGCATGCAGTTAATTTTCTGATTATAATAAAATGCTTTTTTATCTTCTGCCCAAGGGGTTGCAATAACCATAGTATCCTCATCAGGATTATCAAGTGTGATATTAACCTTTAAGCCCTTACCGCCGTCAAAGCCAGGATAGTCGCAGCGGATGATGCGTTTATTATCTTTGACTAAATACTCAAGTGCAAGCTTTGCATTTTTAACCCTAACATCACCGATTTCCGAGGTCGGAGGAAGTGCAAGCTTGCCCATTGGAAACGGTGCGAGTACAGGCTGAGTATGCTCCCATGCCCTGTTAAAATCGATAAAGCTGGCACTTTCCATTTCAAGATAACCTAAATCTGAAATTGTAAAACACACAGCAATATTATGCTTATTTGAGATTACAGAATAATAATCCCACTCTTTAATTCTTGTCTTCCTCTTCTTAATTTCCTTTCTGTCATAAATCTGAACAAGTCGTCTGCTCCAGCCCGGTTCTCTTAAAGAACCATCTGGATTAAGTAATGGTTTACGCTCTGTGACTTCGTGATTTCTCATAGTGAATCCTCGCTTCCAATTATTATTACTTATACATATTAGCATATTGCATAATTATTTTCAACATTTTACACAATATTGTTGCAATTATAATATATAAAGTGTTATATTGTAATTACAAATAAAACTTTTGAAAGGTGTAAAAATTTATGAATGAATACATTGAAAATGTAATCAAAACAGTTGAGAGAAGAGACAATGCAAAGCCTGAATATATCCAATGCGTTAAAGAGGTATTTCGTTCTCTTGAAAAGGTTATTGACGAGCATCCTGAATATGTTGAGGATGACCTGCTCTCAAGAATGGCTGAACCTGACAGGCTTATCACCTTTAGAATTGCCTGGGTAGACGATGCAGGAAAAACAAGAATCAACAGAGGCTACCGTGTTCAATTCAACTCAAGTATAGGTCCCTATAAGGGCGGATTACGTTTTCACCCGAGCGTTAATTCATCAATTATGTATTTCCTCGGCTTTGAACAGACATTCAAGAATTCACTTACAGGACTGCCTATGGGCGGTGCAAAAGGCGGATCTGACTTTGATCCAAGAGGTAAAAGCAAGGGCGAGATTATGAGATTTTGTCAGGCATTTATGACTGAGCTCTATCGTCACATAGGTCCTAATGTTGATGTTCCTGCCGGTGATATAGGTGTAGGCTCAAGAGAAATCGGATTTCTCTTCGGTCAATACAAAAGAATTGCCGATGCCTTTGAAAATGGTGTAATCACAGGCAAAGGCTTATCCTACGGAGGTTCGCTGATCCGTCCTGAGGCAACAGGCTATGGAGCTGTATACTACACCTGTGAGGTGTTCAAGCACGAGAATGACGATATTAAAGGAAAGACCTTTGCAATTTCAGGCTTTGGTAATGTTGCCTGGGGTGCATGTAAAAAGATTGCTGAGCTTGGTGGAATTCCTGTAACAATATCTGGACCCGACGGCTATGTATACGATAAGGACGGAATTATTACGCAGGAAAAAATCGACTATCTGCTTGAAATGAGAGCATCAGGGCGAGACCGATGTGAAGATTACGCAGACAAATTCGGTGTACCATTCTTTAAAAATCAAAAGCCTTGGAGCGTTAAGGTTGATGTTGCAATGCCTTGTGCTACTCAAAATGAAATCGGTGTTACAGAAGCTAAGCAGATAATAGCCAACGGCACAAAATATTATATCGAGGTAGCAAATATGCCAACTACCGAGGAAGCACTTAATATGCTTATGGACAATGACAATATCATTGTTGCACCGTCAAAGGCAGTAAATGCAGGCGGTGTATGTGTATCGGGACTCGAAATGAGCCAGAACAGCCAGCGCCTTTCATGGACTGCAGAAGAGGTTGATGATAAGCTGCATAGTGCAATGATTGCAATTCACAATAATTCAGTTAAAGCTGCAGAAAAATACGGTCTTGGATATAATCTTGTTGCCGGTGCAAATATAGCAGGCTTTGAAAAGGTTGCTCAGGCAATGATGGACCAAGGTATTTATTAATAAATATTGCTATTAGATTAGCACCTAAACGCTGCAAAATGTACAGCTAACAGCAAATAAAAAATGGACGGATAACCGTCCATTTTTTATGTTATTTAACTTCTATTAATCATTATTTTCTGCCGGCTCAACTGCTTTTTCATTTGTCTTTGCAAAATCAAAATCCTTACCGGGAAAAATAGCATTAAGAATAATACCTGCAAGAGCAGCTACAGCAAGAGCTGAAAGAGTAATATCAAACTTACCGATTGCAAATGACACACCATCACCCAGACCGAGTGCACAAACAAGAATTACTGCTGCAATAATTGTGTTTCGCGGTTTAGCAAAATCAACATGATTTTCAACCATATTACGAACACCGATTGCTGAAATCATACCATAAAGAATAAATGAAATACCACCGACAATCGCAGCAGGCATTGAATTGATAAGTGCCGCAAATTTAGGTGAAAAGGAGAAGAAAATTGCAAAATAAGCTGCTATTCTGATAACTCTGGGATCGTAAACCTTTGAAAGAGCAAGAACACCGGTATTCTCACCATAGGTAGTATTTGCAGGTCCACCGAAAAGGGATGACAAGGTTGTTGCAAGACCATCACCCATAAGTGAACGATGAAGTCCCGGATCAGCAATATAATTTTTTCCGCAGGTTGCACCAATCGCTGACATATCGCCAATATGCTCCATCATGGTAGCAAGTGCAATTGGCATAATAGCTATAATAGCTGTTACTGCCTTTGAGCTGTCACGCACACCGCCAAATACTGTTGAACTCCATTCAATAGGGAATCCGATCCAAGCGGCATCTCTTACCGCACTGAAATCAACTGCAAAGCTTTCAACTCCAAGACCGTTGCCTACAATTGCAGCAACTGCATATGAACCGAGAATACCAAGAAGAATAGGTATAATTTTTACCATACCCTTACCGAATATATTGAACAAAATAACAAGCGCAAGGGCAACGATAGCAAGCCACCAATTTGTTGAACAGTTATTGATAGCACTTGGGGCAAGTCCAAGACCAATTGCTATGATAATAGGACCTGTTACAACAGGAGGGAAAAAGCGCATTACCTTGCTTATACCGATAAGTTTAATAATTGCGGCAAGAATAAGATAAACTACACCGGCACAAGCTACACCAAGGCATGCATAAGGCAGCATTTCTTTGTTAGGAGTTCCGTTCTCAAGCATCGGAGCAATTGTTGCATAACCGCCCAAAAATGCAAAGGAGGAACCAAGAAATGCAGGAACCTTAAATTTAGTGAATACATGGAATAAAAGTGTTCCCAAACCAGCCATAAGCAGAGTTGTGGAAATGTCAAGACCTGTTATAAGCGGTACAAGAACAGTTGCACCGAACATTGCAAACATATGCTGAAAGCCAAGTACAATCATTCTTCCGGGTCCGAGTTTTCGTGCATCATAGATACCTTCAGCACCTACTTTAATTTTTTCTTTTGCCATAAATTCTCCTCTTTTCATATCTTTATATAAACTAAAGCGGATATAAAATCCGCTTATATTTTACTTTGTGCCGAATATCCTGTCTCCTGCATCACCAAGACCGGGAATAATATAGCAATCCTCATTAAGCCTTTCGTCAAGAGCAGCACAATAGATATCAACGTCGGGATGTGCCGACTTAAGAGCCTCAAGCCCTTCAGGAGCAGCAATAATGCACATAAATATAATTTTTCTTGGACTTCTCTTTTTAATCTGAGAAATCGCATCAATTGCAGAGCCGCCTGTAGCCAGCATCGGGTCAACTACAAAAACATCTCTTTCCTCAATATCCTTAGGTAATTTGCAGTAATACTCTACAGGAGTATGTGTTGTTTCATCTCTGTAAAGACCGATATGACCGATTCTTGCTGCAGGAACAAGCTGAAGACAACCGTCAACCATACCCAATCCTGCACGCAGAATAGGAACAAACGCAAGCTTTCTTCCTGCAATATGATTGCACTTCGCAATACCGCAGGGTGTCTGAACCTCAATGCATTCTGTAGGTAAATCTCTGGTAGCTTCATAGGTCATAAGCATTGCAATTTCATTAACAAGCTGACGAAAATCCTTTGTGCTTGTTTCTGTTGAACGTAAAATACTGAGCTTATGCTGAATAAGAGGATGATTAAATATAATTACTTTTCTTTCCATCACCATATTCCTCCAAAATATTATTATATCATACAAATAATATCATAATACGATTTAATTAACAAGAAAGGTTACATCATTGTAAATACTTTTTCAGATACTGTCCTGTATATGATTTTTTGCACTTAGCAACCACTTCAGGTGTACCCTGTGCAACAATACGTCCGCCGCCCTTTCCGCCTTCAGGACCAAGGTCAATAATATGGTCAGCTGTTTTGATAATATCAAGATTATGCTCGATAACAACCACTGTATTTCCTGTATCAACAAGCATATTGAGTACATTAACGAGTCTATGAACATCAGCAGTATGAAGTCCTGTCGTTGGCTCATCAAGTATATAAATCGTTTTGCCTGTACTTCTCTTTGACAGCTCGGTTGCAAGCTTAACACGCTGTGCTTCACCGCCTGAAAGTGTTGTTGCACTCTGACCTATTTTGATATATCCCAAACCAACATCTGAAAGGGTTTTTAACTTATTATAGATTTTGGGCTGCTGAGCGAAGAATTCAACACCCTCATCAACTGTCATTTCGAGCACATCAAAAATTGACTTACCCTTGAATTTAACCTCAAGCGTTTCACGGTTATAACGCTTACCGCCGCACACTTCACACGGCACATAAACATCAGCTAGGAAGTGCATTTCAATTTTAACAATACCATCACCCTGACAAGCCTCACAGCGACCACCCTTTACGTTAAAGGAAAAGCGATTAGCCTTATATCCTCTCTGCTTGGCATCTGCAGTCTGGGCATAAAGGTCACGGATATCATTGAATACACCTGTATAAGTTGCAGGGTTTGAGCGCGGAGTCCTGCCAATCGGTGACTGATCAATATTAATAACCTTATCCAAATTATCTGCACCTGTTATTTTTTCAAACTTACCGGGGCGCTTTTTAGCACCATTAAGCGTATTCGACAAATATTTATTGAGTATTTCATTCACAAGGCTTGATTTGCCTGAGCCGGAGACACCTGTAACAGCAACAAATTTACCAAGCGGAATTTCAACATCAATATTTTTCAGATTATTTTCTGCAGCCTTATGAACAGTAAGCTTTTTACCATTGCCTGCTCTTCGTTTTTCGGGTACAGGAATAGAGCGCTTACCACTAAGATACATACCGGTTATTGATTTTTCACAGTTGATAATATCATCAACCGTACCTGCTGCTATAAGCTCACCGCCATGAATACCTGCACCCGGTCCGATATCAACAATATAATCGGCACTGCGCATAGTATCCTCATCGTGCTCAACTACAATAAGCGTATTTCCCAAATCACGAAGATGCTTTAATGTTCCAAGCAATTTGTCATTATCTCTCTGATGTAAACCGATTGACGGCTCATCAAGAATATAAAGCACACCCATAAGTGATGAGCCAATCTGTGTTGCAAGGCGGATACGCTGTGCCTCACCGCCGGAAAGTGTCGCTGCTTCACGAGCAAGGGAAAGATATTCAAGTCCGACTGAATTGAGAAATTCAAGTCTTTCTTTTATCTCATTTATTACAAGCGTACCAATCAGCTTTTCTCTTTCTGAAAGTTCAAGACTGTTTATAAATTCAAGTTCCTCACCAATCGGCATTGAACAAAATTCGTGAATGTTCTTGCCGCCAACCGTTACACTCATAATCTCAGGTGTAAGACGTGAGCCTTTACAATCAGGGCAGGTACAGGTTGTCATAACCTGTTCGATATCATTTCTTGACCAATCAGAGGTTGTTTCGTCATATCGTCGCTTAAGATTTGAAACAATACCCTCAAAAGTATTTTTATATGTTCCTGAACCATATGAGGTTACACGCTTCATAGTAAGCTTTTTGTCGCCTGTACCATAAAGAATAGCATTTAATCCATCCTTTGGAATCATCTCAACAGGAACATCAAGTGAAAATCCGTATTCCTTAGCTAATCCCTCATAATACATTTTGGCAATTGATCCATCATTTATATTCCATCCGGATGCTTTGATAGCTCCCTGATTGATTGATAGCTTTTTATTTGGGATAATAAGGTCAGGATCGACCTCCTTATAAGCACCAAGGCCGCTGCACTTTTTACATGCACCGAATGGATTATTGAACGAGAACATACGGGGACTCATTTCCTCAATAACTGCACCGTGCTCAGGACAGGCATAATTAAGAGAAAAAAGCTCCTCTCGCTCCCCTACTATATCAATTATAACTACACCATCGGAAAGGTGTGTTGCAGTTTCAATAGAATCAGTAAGACGTGATTTGATACTGTCATTGATAACAAGTCTGTCAACAATAACCTCAATATTATGTTTTTTATTTTTATCCATCTTAATTTCTTCGGATAAATCATATACCGCACCGTCAACACGAACACGCACAAAGCCTGACTTGCGCACATTATCAAGTTCTTTTACATATTCACCCTTACGTCCGCGGACAATCGGCGCCATAACCTGTATTCTTGTTTTATCCTCAAGCTTAAGAACAGAATCAACAATCTGGTCAACTGTCTGCTGCGAAATCTCTCTGCCGCACTTTGTACAGTGCGGTATACCGATTCTTGCATAAAGAAGTCTGAGATAATCATAAATTTCAGTAACAGTACCAACTGTTGAACGGGGATTACGGCTGGTTGTTTTCTGGTCAATTGAAATTGCAGGCGAAAGACCGTCAATATAATCAACATCCGGCTTTTCCATCTGACCTAAAAACTGCCTTGCATAGGATGAAAGCGATTCAACATATCTGCGCTGTCCCTCGGCATAAATAGTATCAAAGGCAAGACTTGATTTACCTGAGCCTGAAAGACCTGTAAACACAATCAGCTTGTCCCTTGGAATTTCTATATCAATATTTTTTAAATTGTGCTCTCTTGCACCTTTAATAACTATATTTTTAATCACTGCTTTTCACCAACCTTCTCTTTATTAAATCTTTCAAGCCCCTTGATACCCTCTTCGGTAACAGGCTTAATCCACTTTTTAGATAAATAATAGCGTATACAAAAAATATTTTTAGGTATATCCTCAAATATATACATAATCGCATATGCTGCCAAAAACGGAACTTTAAACACATAAACTGCAATCAACGTTGCAGGAACCGACAGTGCCCACAATGTAAGTAATTCGTACTTAGCACCGGTAACCGTGTCACCGCCCGAACGAAAAACAGACACAATCTCAAGATAAGGCATAATTCTGAATGTAAATGCAATTGCATAAATCATCATAAGTGCCCTAGCAGTTTCAATTGTCATTTCGCTTATGTTATTCCCCATATTAAACACACTTACAAGCTGTGCTCTGAAAATAATAATAAATATCGCAACAACAACTGAAAGAGCAGGAACAATAACCATAAAGCGTTTTGATTCCAGTAACCCCTTTTTAATCTCACCCTGACCGATTGACTTGCCAATCATAACAGATGCGGCACTGCATAATCCTATAAATAATACAAAGGCAATATTTTCAAAGCTCCTTACAATGGTGAGTGCTGAAAAATACTCATAGCCCATATTTCCAAAAATTACATTATAAACAAAGGTTCCAGCTCCCCACATACTCTCATTAAGAACAACCGGAGCAGCCTTTGTAACATAGGCAGTAAACTCCTCCTTTGAGAACTTAAAATATTCTCGGCCCTTGGTTACCAATATATTTTTCTGTAAAACAGATATCAGAACAATCAGTACAACACCAAGCCATGCAGAAATTGTGGTTGCAAGTGCTGCACCCTTTATCCCCATTTCAGGAAATCCGAATTTACCGAATATCATACTGTAATCAAGAAAAATATTAAGCACTGTTGTAAATGCAGATGCGTACATTGGCAGCTTTACATTCTCAACAGCACGCAGAATAGCTGCAAGTATATTGGTCAGTGCTATTGGAATAAACGAAAATGCAACTATTTTAAGATATTGAGCACCTGTTGCAATAACAGCCTCATCCGAATTGAATATTCTGACAACACCATTTGGTATAACAAGACTTATTACAGTAAATATAACTGCAACAATCAGTGCAAATAGTATTGAGATACCACCGATATGACGAATCTTCTTTAAATCCTTAACTCCCCAGAACTGTGATATAAAGACTGTTGTTGCCGAACAAAAACCTACTAGAATCATATTCATAAGCCAGCTCCACTGCCCCATCATACCAACAGAAGACAGTGCAACAGTACCTAGATTGCTGACAAGCAAGGTATCAGCAAGAGTAAATGAACTTGTAAGCAGATTCTGCAGGGCAACAGGTATTGCAAGTCTTATCGCAGTTTTCCAAAAACTTTTATCATTAAATAAACTTATCATAATTCTTCCTCAGACTGATTAATTCTAATTATATCAGCCCTTTTCCAGCTCTGCTATCTGGTCACGCAGGAAGGCTGCGTGCTCAAATTCAAGCATACGAGCTGCTTCTTTCATTTCCTTAGTAAGCTGTGTAATCATCAGCTGTTTCTCTTTTTTAGTAAGATGCTTGCGCTTACCCTCAAGCTTTTCCTTTGATGTAATTTCAATAATCTGACGAACTTCCTTTTTGATTGTCTGCGGAGTAATACCATGCACTTCATTATATTTTTCCTGTATACTGCGGCGTCTTACCGTTTCGGTAATAGCACGCTCCATAGACGGTGTTACGCTATCAGCATACATAATAACCTCACCATACTCATTACGCGCGGCACGGCCTATCGTCTGAACAAGCGATGTCTCGGAACGCAAAAAGCCTTCCTTATCAGCATCAAGGATTGCGACGAGTGAGACCTCAGGAATATCAAGACCTTCACGCAGAAGGTTAATACCAACCAATACATCAAATTCACCAAGACGAAGGTCACGTATAATTTCCATTCGCTCTATTGTATCAATATCATGGTGCATATAACGAACCTTAACATCAAAACTTTCAAGATACTTGGTTAAATCCTCTGCCATAGCCTTTGTGAGAGTTGTTACAAGCACTCTTTCCTGTCGCTCAGCACGGATATTGATTTCAGACAAAAGATCATCCATCTGGTCTTCTGTCGGCTTAACCGTAATAATAGGATCAAGAAGACCTGTAGGTCTTATAACCTGCTCAACAATTTGTGTGCTCTTTTCTTTTTCAAAAACACCCGGTGTCGCAGAAGTGAATACCACCTGATTTATCTTGCTGTAGAATTCATCAAACTGCAAAGGACGGTTATCGAGTGCAGATGGTAAACGAAAACCGTATTCAATAAGGCTCTCCTTACGTGCTCGGTCACCTGCATACATTCCCCTTACCTGCGGCAGCATAACATGGCTCTCATCACAAAACAGCAGGAAATCATCAGGGAAATAATCAATTAAGGTAAACGGTGCATCGCCGGGCTTTCTTCCGCTCATAACAGCAGAATAGTTTTCAATACCCTTGCAAAAGCCTGTTTCCCTGAGCATCTCAATATCATTCATCGTACGCTCCTTAATTCGCTGAGCCTCTAAAAGCTTGCCCTTTTCCTCAAACTCAGCAACTCGCTGTACCATTTCATTGTATATTTTATCTATCGCAATATTCATTTTTTCGGCACTCACAACATAATGAGATGCTGGGAAAAGACAAACATGTGACAATATACTTTCAACCTTACCTGTAAGCGGCTGAATTTCACATATTCTGTCAATCTCATCGCCGAAAAATTCAATTCTTATAGCATTGCCTGAAGAACCGGCAGGAAAAATTTCAAGTGTATCACCACGAACACGAAATTTATTTCGTACAAAATTAATATCATTTCGCTCATATTGAATGGACACAAGCTTTTCAATAAGTGCATCCCTGCCGAATTCCATTCCTGTTCTGAGAGAAATAACCATACTTTGATAATCAATCGGGTCACCAATAGAATAAATACAGGATACCGATGCAACTATGATAACATCTCTTCTCTCAAACAAAGCGGCGGTTGCTGAATGACGCAGCTTGTCAATCTCATCATTGATAGAAGAGTCTTTTTCAATATAAGTATCCGTTGTAGGAACATAGGCCTCAGGCTGATAATAGTCATAATAGGAGACAAAATACTCAACAGCGTTATCAGGAAAAAACTCCTTAAACTCACTGCAAAGCTGAGCAGCAAGTGTTTTGTTGTGTGCAAGAACAAGTGTAGGCTTATTCACCTTTTCAATAATATTAGCCATTGTAAAGGTTTTGCCGGAACCTGTTACGCCCATAAGGGTTTGCTCTTTGTCACCACTTAAAACACCCTTTACCAAAGCCTCAATAGCCTGTGGCTGATCGCCTGTAGGCTTATATTTACTTACCAGCTTAAACTTGTCCATACTGCACACCTATCTCTGTTTTACATAATTTATCGCATATGGTGTTATTATATGATAAAAATCATTAAATGTAAATAGAAAAATAACAAAAATGCAAACTTTTGTTCGTGTAAAGATATAAAATCAAAACCACCCGTCAAACGGGTGGTTTGCACAAGGGCTAAAAGCCACTGATACTAACCCGCGTCTCAAGGCGCGGGCTTTCTCTTCGTTCAAGCCTTATTGTATTTGCCACTTTGGCATACCCCTAAAGGGGTTAATTTTGCAAATGGATCTGTATATTCTTTTACACTTAATTTATCTAATGCTATATCTGCTTTCTCTTGGTCTTGTATATACTTTCTGATTGTCGATTCATTCAATCCTACTGTCGACACATAATATCCTTCTGCCCAAAAGTGCCGATTTCCAAACTTGTACTTTAGGTTTGCATGTTTGTCAAACATCATCAACGCACTCTTCCCTTTCAGGTATCCCATAAAACTTGACACACTTGTTTTTGGTGGTATACTTAAAAGTAGATGTACATGATCAGGCATCATATGTCCTTCTATGATTTCTACTCCTTTATATTTACATAGTGTCCTTATGATTTCCTGCAAATCTTTTCGATACTGATTGTATATTACTTTCCTTCTGTACTTTGGCACTATTACTATGTGATATTTACATAACCATTTTGTATGTGATAAACTATTATACTTATTTGCCATAAAATCTCCTTTCTTCTACAATAGACTTGAACACTTTATTGTACCTGATTGGAGATTTTTTTGGTATAACCTTTGACGCGCACCCGCATAGCGAGTGGTTGTTTGTTTTGCTCATCGAGCAAAACTGCCTAAAGGCATATAAAAAGAGCAGACTTTTGTCTGCTCTTATGGTGACCCATCGGGGAGTCGAACCCCGGACACCTTGATTAAAAGTCAAGTGCTCTGCCATCTGAGCTAATGGATCATGTCACCCCGTGCAATCGAGGTGCTGGCTGGGGAGGCGGGATTCGAACCCACGCAATGACGGAGTCAAAGTCCGTTGCCTTACCGCTTGGCTACACCCCAATATTGGGATAGATATGATTCTGATTTGAAGAACAAACCAGAATCTATATATACTCACAAGGAGTAATTTAAAAAAGTGGGGTGGAATATCGGATTCGAACCGATGACCTCCAGTGCCACAAACTGGCGCTCTAACCAACTGAACTAATCCCACCATATATG
>CAMWPJ010000066.1 GCA_947176035.1 uncultured Clostridia bacterium
GAATTCACCATTTGCAGAATACGCCTGCATCTCAAGCCACTGCTGACGGGTAATCATCAGCTCTCTTGGCATTGAACCATTAGCCGGACCGATAATTCCCTTATCCTGCAGCTGATCCATTATTTTAGCACCTCGTGCATAGCCAACAGAGAGCTTACGCTGAAGGAATGAAGTAGATGCAGTACCTGTTTCAAGTACAACATCAACTGCTTTTTCAAACAACACATCGAGCTGTTCACCATCTCCATCATCCTCAAATGGTGATGATTTCTTATCCTGAACAGCCTTTGCTTCTATTTCCTTGGCAATATTTTCATCATACTGGCTTTCACCCTGATTTTTAACGAAATCACAAAGATTTTCAACCTCTTCATCAGAGATAAAACAACCCTGAACACGAACAGGCTTTGAGGCACCAATTGGAGAATAAAGCATATCGCCATGACCCAAGAGCTTTTCGGCACCTGAAGCATCAAGAATTGTTCGTGAGTCAATCTGAGAAGATACGGTAAGTGCAATACGAGATGAAATATTAGCCTTAATAAGACCTGTAATAACATCAACAGACGGGCGCTGTGTAGCAATAACAAGGTGCATACCTACAGCACGCGCCATCTGTGCAAGGCGGCAGACAGAATCCTCAACCTCTTTAGGCGCCGCCATCATCAAATCCGCAAACTCATCAATAAATATACAGATTTTAGGCATTAGCTCCATATCTTCGTGCTTTTTAACATACTTGTTATAGCCTTCAATATCACGCACACCAACCTGTGAAAGACGCTGATATCTCTGCAGCATTTCAGACACAGCCCAACCAAGTGCTCCTGCCGCTTTACGAGGATCGGTAACAACAGGTACAAGCAAATGCGGAATGCCTGCATATTTTGAAAATTCAACCTGCTTAGGGTCAATCATAAGGAACTTAACCTCGTCAGGCTTTGCTCGGTAAAGGATGGATGTAATGATGGAGTTCATACATACTGATTTACCGGAACCAGTAGTACCGGCAACAAGCAAATGAGGCATCTTAGAAATATCACAGTAAACACATTTACCTGCAATATCCTTACCAAGACCGGCTGAAAGCTTTGAGCTCTGCTCATAAAATTCAGGGGTATCAATAAGCTCACGCATAGATACTGAATTTTTAATTGTATTCGGAACCTCTATACCAACAGCAGCTTTGCCCGGGATAGGTGCCTCAATACGAACGTGAGTAGCTGCAAGATTAAGAGCAATATCATCTGCAAGATTGGTAATCTTTGAAATACGAATACCTGCAGCAGGCTTCAGCTCATATCGTGTTACTGTCGGACCACGTGAAATATCAGTTATTGTAGCATCAACATTAAAGGAATGAAGAGTGTTAATCAGCATCTCGGCATTCTCCTTAAGCTCTCCGCTAATATCCTTGGTTGACTTTTTAACAGCCTCCTGAAGTAAATCAACAGATGGCAAACTATAATCATTAACGGCAGATTCCATCGCCTCTTTAGAGACATTGAATTCTTCAACAGGCTTTTCAGGGGCTTTCTTTTCCTCTGAGGCATCCTTTACAATTTCATCAATTGACTTTTCCCTTTTAGCAACCTTTTTCTGCTCGCGTTCTATTCTGTTTCTTGCAGTAGTCTCATTGATTTCATCAATAATGTCTTTTGGAACTGAAGTGGCTTCTTCTTCCGGATTAAATACTTCTTTCTTCGCTCTTCTTCGTTTTGACTTAGGTTCTTCACTCTCACTTGGCGGATCAACGTCAAGAGGAACATCAATAGTCTCTTTACTCATTTTTCTTTTCTGTATCTGCTCGGAAATCACAGGGGCAACCTTTTTATAGGTTTCGGTCGCAGGCTTAGCTGCACCTGTAAAAAACTGAATTACTGTAATACCTGTAAGCAGCATAAAATCAACAATAAAAAGAACAATTGATACTATAATTGCAGGTGCCTTGCCCATAGAAAGCAAAAGCCATCCTAAAACTGCACCTACAAAACCACCGTTGAAGGTTGTCGGAGCCTCTTTGTAACAATTTACGATTACTTCTTCAAAAGCCTCGCCGGTCTGACTTCTCACAATATGTACAAAAGACGCAATAAGCAAAACCATAACTACTGTCTCTATTGACTTAGCAATCAGCTTTGCAGGCTGTGAACTATTAAATGAATAAAATATCATTACAACAATCGAAATAAGCGGAAATACACAGGCAGCAAATACACCGAAAACACCTACATAGGCGTTGTGAACATCCAACCATACTCCATCGCCTGAAATAACTGCAAGGAAGAAAAAGATAACTGAAAATGCAAAGACAATAATGCCTGCAATTCGCATCCGATCCTCCTGCTTCTGATTTATCTGCTGCTGTACTGCTTTTGTATTTTTCGCACTGCTTGTTTTTGCAGCAGAATTTTTCTGTTTTGATTTAGTTTTTGTATTTTTATTCGCCATAATTACCTCTACACAATACTGAAATACTAAAACAAATTTCAGCCTATTTAATCACAATTTCAAATATGCCGATAACCGCACAAAGTACACCCAGTACAATATCGTACCACGCAAAATACTTAAGTGCTTTATTTTTGATAACAAATATCAAAACCTTAACTGCTAAATATGTAATGACCGCTGAAATAATAAAGCCTATAACAGCACTGACAATTGATATTTTTGTAACACCCACACATATCTCAACAATGCCCATAACAAAAAGCACCATTGTTGACAGCACCATTGAATACCTGAGAGCATATTTATCACTCATACCAAGAATTACAGCAACACAGAATACACCTGCAATAAGTGACGCTCCCGAAGTAGGAACTGCTAAAAATGCTATAATTCCGATAATAATCGCCTGAAGGACTGGTGGTATTGGCTTATTATTTTTATCAAGCATAGATGCTGTAACAATCAGCAATGCACCTGTGAGTGCAATGCATATACCCTCACCAAGCAAATTCCCGTTATATGACATCCTGTGAAAAACGGAGTAAACATTACCATACTTACCCGCAGGAATAGCATAAAAAATCATTGGAGCAAAGGAAAGAATTGTCATATACATAAACTTCCTCTGTGGTGATGATTTTTTTACATCAAGTCTTTTATGAAATAAATCATTCCAACCGCCGAAAAAATTTTTTGCTAATTGCAAAAACAGTTTATAAAATGCGGCAATTATACCAACAGCAATACCAATATGTATAACACCTGTCAGCTGTGAACAGGCATTAGTAAATCGCCCTGCAAAATCGTGAAATATTGCACTGTGTCCGCTTTCAGATATCGGGAATATCCAGCTTAAAGCTTGTCCGATTGCCTGAAATATTGCAGTTAAAATCCACATAATTTTTACCTCCGAAAAGAGACGCATTGTCAAGATAATAGCCGTGCCTTATATAGTCATAAGGATTACTTGAACGAATACTGTTTAATACAGAGGGCGGTATATAAAAGATATCATTTTCAGATATGATTGAATGAATCACTCCTCACCCTCCTCAATTTTTTTATTAAGAAAATCCAGTGCGTCACAAAGTCCGCCAAGCTCATCTATAAGACCGCTTTCAACTGCACCCTCGCCGTCAAGCACTGTGCCTACATCCATAACAAGCTCACCTGTTTTGAGCATAAGAGTACGGAAATCCGCATCGCTGATTTTTGAATTGTTTGCAACAAAATTGACAATCCTGTCCTGCATTTTTTCAAAATAAGATAAGGTCTGCGGTACACCCAAAACAAGACCGTTCATTCTGACAGGATGAACAGTCATTGTGGCACTTGGCACAATAAAGCTTTTCATACAGCTGACTGCAAGCGGAACACCGATTGAATGACCACCGCCGAGAACTAAGGATGCCGTTGGAGTTTTCATAGTAGACAAGAGCTCTGCAATAGCAAGCCCCGCCTCAACATCACCGCCAACAGTATTCAGGATAATAAGCAGGCCCTCAATCTCCTTACTCTCCTCAATCGCAACAAGCTGAGGTATAACGTGCTCATACTTAGTTGTTTTATTCTGACTGGGCAGGATATAATGTCCCTCAATCTGACCGATAATAGTCAGGCAATGAATAAAGTGACCATCTTTTGAGACAGTAATTGAGCCTGTTTCAAATTCAGAGGTACTGCTAACCTGCGGCTCCTCATTCTGATTATCGCTATTTTCCTGCTCCTGATTATTTTTAAGCTTGGCTTTATTTTCTATTTTTGTATTTTCTTCTGTATTATTTTTGCTGCTGTTAATGAACATAAAAACACCTCATTAGTTATTTATGCCCAAAAGCACGCAACATAATGTATTATTTTATCACAAATTAGACTTTATTTCAACAGTGCAATATAAATAAGATAAAATATATTAATAAATTAATATTTTAATATTACATTTTTGTAACTGCCATTGACAGAAAAGGTTAATTGTAATAAAATACTCTTTGTTAAAATTATAAACAATTAGGAGGATTTTTTATCAATGGGACTTACTTTAGCACAAAAACTTATTAAATCCCACCTTGTAGAAGGCGAAATGATTGCTGGCACTGAAATTGGTCTGAGAATCGACCAGACTCTTACTCAGGATGCAACAGGCACAATGGCTTATCTTGAATTTGAGGCTATGGGTGTTGACAGAGTTAAGACTGAAAAATCAGTTGCTTACATTGACCACAACACACTGCAGACAGGCTTTGAAAATGCGGATGATCATCGCTATATCCAGAGTGTAACCAAGAAACACGGTATCTATTTCAGCAGACCGGGTAATGGTATTTGTCATCAGGTACATCTGGAGAGATTCGGTATCCCGGGCAAAACCTTAATCGGCTCTGACAGCCATACACCTACTGGCGGTGGTATCGGTATGCTTGCTATGGGTGCAGGCGGACTTGACGTTGCTGTTGCTATGGGCGGCGGTACATATTATATTCCTATGCCAAAGATGACAAGAATCAATCTTACAGGCTATCTTAAACCTTGGGTATCTGCTAAAGATGTTATTCTTGAGGTTTTGAGAATTATGAGCGTCAAGGGCGGCGTCGGCAAAATTATCGAATACGGCGGTGAGGGTGTTAAAACTCTTTCTGTGCCGGAAAGAGCCACTATTACAAACATGGGTGCTGAGCTTGGTGCAACAACATCAATCTTCCCATCTGATGAAATTACACTTGCATTCCTTAAGGCACAGGGCCGCGAAAGTGACTGGACTGAAATTCTTCCGGATACTGATGCAGAATATGATGAGGTTATCGATATTGATCTTTGTTCTCTCACACCAATGGCTGCTTGCCCTCATATGCCTGACAGAGTTAAAACTACTGATGAAATCGGCAAAATCAAGGTTGACCAGGTTGCAATCGGCTCATGCACAAACTCATCCTATGTTGACATGATGAAGGTTGCTGCAATTCTTAAGGGTAAGACTGTTGATCCTTCAGTATCACTCTGCATTGCTCCTGGCTCAAAACAAGTGCTTAATATGCTTGCACTCAACGGTGCACTTTCAGATATGATTAATGCAGGTGCACGAATTCTTGAATCCGCCTGCGGACCTTGTATCGGTATGGGTCAGTCACCTAACTCAGCAGGTGTATCACTCAGAACCTTTAACAGAAACTTTGAGGGACGTTCAGGCACAAAAGATGCCGGAATTTATCTTGTATCACCTGAAGTTGCAGCTGCATCTGCACTTACAGGCTATCTTACAGATCCGCGCGAGCTTGGTGACGCTCCTGAAATCACAATGCCGGAGCAGTTCATTGTTAACGATAATATGATTGAGGCTCCCGCATCAATTGAAGAGGCTGACAGTGTCGAGGTGCTCAGAGGTCCTAACATTAAGCCTTTCCCGCACACTGAAGCATTGCCAGAAGACATCGCGGCTAAAGCTGTACTCAAGGTTGGTGACAATATCACAACTGACCACATTATGCCTGCCGGTGCAAAGATTCTTCCTTACCGTTCAAACATCCCTCACCTTTCACAGTACTGCTTTGCTGTATGTGACGAAAGCTTCCCTGAAAGAATCAAGGCTGAGGGCAAGGGTATAATCATCGGCGGCTCAAACTATGGTCAGGGCTCATCAAGAGAGCACGCAGCACTTGTTCCGCTTTATCTCGGTGTTAAGGCTGTTGTAACAAAATCATTTGCACGAATTCACGTTGCAAATCTTGTTAACGCTGGTATTCTTCCATTTACATTTGCAAATGAGGCTGATTACGATAAAATCGACCAGATGGACGAGCTTGCACTTGAAAACATCAAGGACTGCATTGAAAACAACAAGCAGGTTGTTCTTAAGAATATCACCAAGGGTGAGGAATATGAGCTTGACTCATCACACCTTTCTGACAGACAGAGAGCAATGTTGGTTTGCGGCGGTCTTTTAGATTACACAAGAGAAATGAACAAATAAACATTTGTAAAAACTAAGCGGGAGGTGCATATCCTCCCTGCTGATTAAATCATAATTATCACAAGGAGAATCATTATGGCTGATGAAAAGCAGATAATTGACGAGGCTGTTGAAAAATTCCGTGCGCTTATGGAGCAGCAGCTTGCTCGTGCAAAAAAAATCAAAGAGGACAAGAATTTCACTGACTATGATGCACTTGATACAATTGTTATCGGCATCTGCGGCGGTGACGGCATTGGTCCTGTAATTACAAAAGAGAGCGAAAGAGTTCTTGCATTCCTTCTCAAAGATGAGGTTGCTAAGGGAAAGGTTACATTCAAGGAGATTGACGGTCTTACAATCGAAAACCGTGCAGCATGCAACAAGGCAATCCCTGATGATGTGCTTGAAGAATTAAAATCATGCCACGTAATTCTTAAAGGCCCTACAACTACTCCAAGAGCAGGTGATCCATGGCCAAACGTTGAATCAGCAAATGTTGCTATGCGAAAGGCACTTGACCTTTTTGCTAATATGAGACCTGTTAAAGTACCTGAGGAGGGAATTGACTGGACTTTCTTCAGAGAAAACACCGAGGGCGGTTATGCTGTAGGCTCACACGGTGTAAACATTACAGACGACCTTGCAGTTGACTTTACAGTAGCTACACAGGAGGGCTGTGAGAGAATTGCTCGTCTTGCCTATGAGTATGCTAAGAAGAATAACAAGGGCAAGGTTTCAATCATCACAAAGGCAAATATTATTAAAACGACTGACGGCAAATTCCTTAAAACTGCTCAGAAAATCGGTGAGGAATACCCTGATATCGTAACAGATGACTGGTATGTTGATATCACAACTGCTAAGCTTATTGACCCAATGAGAAGAAAAGATTTCAAGGTGTTTGTTCTTCCTAACCTTTATGGTGACATCATAACTGACGAGGCTGCTGAATTTCAGGGCGGTGTAGGTACTGCCGGTTCTGCAAATATCGGTAAGAAGTATGCTATGTTTGAGGCTATTCACGGCTCAGCACCGCGTATGATTAAAGAAGGCAGAGGTCAGTATGCTGATCCTTGCTCAATGCTTCGTGCATCTGTAATGCTGCTTTCACACATCGGATATCAGGAGCAGGCTAATGCACTTGAGGCTGCACTCGATAAATGTATGTTTGAAGAGAAAAAGCTTGTTATAACAGGCAGAGAGACAGGCTGCACCTGCAGCGAGTTTGGTGATTACGTGATGGAAACAATCACCGAGATGACTAAATAATCTGAAAAAGAGGAAATTATAATGTCTGCAAAGGAAGATATTTCAATATCCGTTATTAAACGACTCCCCCGCTACTACCGTTTTTTAAGAACACTTAAAGAAAACGGTATTATTCGTATAAGCTCAAAAGAGCTTGCTGCAAGAATGGGTTTAACCGCATCTCAGATCAGGCATGACTTTAACTGCTTCGGCGGCTTTGGTCAGCAGGGTTACGGCTACAACGTACCTGAGCTTTATGATAAAATCGGCGAAATACTTTGCGTTAACAATGAGATTAAAACAATTCTTATAGGCGCAGGTAATCTCGGCAAGGCTGTAACAAACAAAATTTTCAATAAAAACAGCGGCTTTAAATTAATCGGAATTTTTGATAAAAATGAAGCACTTTGCGGTAATATGATTAAGGGTATCCCTGTAAGGCATATAAACTATATTGAAAATTTCTGCATCGATAATGAGCCTGTATGTGCTGTAACATGTATACCATCAAATGATATGAGAGAAATTACAGATTTGCTTGTAAAGGTTGGAATAAAAAGCTTTTGGAATTTTTCCAACTTTGATATTGCAATGGCACATCCGGAGGTACTGGTTGAAAATGTACATCTTACAGATAGCTTGCTGACACTAGGCTACCTTACAAACACAACCTTTGCAGAAACGGAGGAATAACCCTTGCAGAAAATCACTTCAAAGGAAATAGTTGATGTAATCAAATATAGTGACGGTTCTGTAATCGTTGTAGAAAAGCTGCCTCTGCTTGCCAATCCTAATCAATATAAGGTGCAATATTCAGTAGTTGATTTCAAAAGCAAAAGCGTTGATGTTTTAACAAAAAGTGCTTATCTTTTAAAAAAATTCGGTGCTAATTTCAAACGAATAAGCGAAATTATACCTAATTTTGTGCAGTGTGATGCTGCTGTACTGTATGACAGACGCGTACTTGCAATTTATCCTAATGGTGAGGCAGGGATATTTGACCGTGAGGGTGAACTCGAATGGAGTGGAGCATTTGATTATCACGAGAAACCAATAAAATGCCTTGCACTTGAAGGAAAATATTTTTGGAGTGTATGCCCTGAAGAAAACTGCGTTATCAGATATTCGGCACAGAATATGAAGGTTGATTTAAGAATCGGCGGTGTTGATGCTCAAACCTTTATCAATCCAAGTCACATCTGCTATGATAACGGCGATTTATATGTATGCTGTGATAATAATAAGGTTAGAAAAATCGACGGTAATAATTATACTGTTTCTGACTATCTTAATTTTACAAATACAATTAAACGCTTTTATAAATATGGTGATTTGGCAATTGCAGTTATGAATGATGGATCATACATATTGGATAATAACGAATAAATAACTAAAGGCGATGTCTCTGAAAAGAGACATCGCCTTTTACTATAAAGCTTATTGAATTGTACCAAAACTTGGGAAATACTTAAACATTACCTTACCAAGGATTTTATCCTTGTGTACATATTTATTAGTCCAGAAGCGAGAATCATGGCTTGTATTTCTGTTATCACCAAGCATAAAATAACAATCCTCAGGAACATTATAAGGTCCAAAATCACCGATAGGCTCACAATTGGTTATGAAGCTGTCATCCAGCTGCACAACAGAGTCGTCAGCTTTTGTTACATATACAACACCATTAACAATCTCTACAGTCTCGCCCGGAAGACCGATAACTCTTTTTACAAAAATCTGTTCCTCATTATCAGGATTTTTAAAAATAACAACATCATATCTCTCAGGATCTTCATTATTATAAGCCAGACGGCTTGCAATAATCCTGTCGCCCTCCTGAATCGTATTGAGCATTGAACCGGTTGGAACAACTGCATTCGCAAATACAAATGTTTTGAGAAGTATTGCTACAATAACTGCAAGTGCAATCGGAATTAAAGTCCCCATTATTTCACTTATAAGACTTTTAGGGTTCTTTGCTTTTTCTGTGGTTTTATCTTTTGACATATCTGTACTCCGATGATTATTTTTATAATATAGCTATTATATCATAAAGCGAGCAGATATTAAATAGATAATTATATATAATTTGTAAATTTTAACTATAATTTATATTCCTATTTCTTCCTTCATCTCTCTGAGAATACTGCACGATTGTTTAAACTTTTCCTGCTCATCATCATTCAGATTCATTTGCAGAATTTCACGCACACCATTATGATTTACAACAGACGGAACACCAACATATATCCCCTGCTCGCCATATTCGCCCTTAAGATATGCCGACACTGTAAATATTGAATTCTCATCAAAAAGTATTGCTCTTGTAAGTCTTGCAAGCACCATTCCTATTCCATAATAGGTTGCACGCTTTGCCCTGATTATTTCATATGCGGAATCCCTAACCTCAACAGCGATTTTTTGCATATCCTCCATTAAATTCGGATAACTTTCTTCAAGCGAGCTTAGTGGATTAACGGATACTGCAGCATTACTCCATGCGACAAATTCAGAATCTCCATGCTCGCCGATAACATAAGCGTGCACATTTCTCGGATTAATCTTAAAATAATCACTCATCATATGCCTGAGTCTTGCAGAATCAAGAGCAGTACCGGAACCAAACACTCTGTTAGCAGGAAAACCCGAAAGATGATAAACAAGCTGTGTCATAACATCAACAGGGTTTGACGCAACAAGGAATACACCGTTAAAGCCACTTGAAACAATCGGATCCACAATAGACTTAAAAACCTTATAATTTTTCTGGAGCAAATCACGTCTGCTCTCCCCTTCCTCCTGTGGTGCACCTGCACATATAACCACTAAATCGGCGTCAGAGCAGGCTGAGTAATCATCCGATTTAATTTTCATAGAGCTTGGCGCAAACGGCAGACCGTGTGAAAGATCCATTGCCTCTCCCTTTGCACGTTCCTTGTTAATATCAACAAGCACCAGCTCATCACAAATATTCTGATTTAAAAGTGCATAAGCATAGCTCATTCCGACCATGCCTACACCAACGATAACAACCTTTTTATTATCCTTAAACATAAAATCACCCAAGAGTATTATTACCAACTCTTGGGTGAAAATTCTTTGTTATTAAACTATAAATTAATTATATTCTCTATCAAAATATATTTGTTTCACATTTGAAACAGTCATAGTATCATTAAATTTTGATTCACAATCAATACGCTTTTCAGGTTCAATGTCAAATTTATAGTAGTACGATATCAACAAAAAGGAATTCCAGTCCTCATACTCAATCAAACCACTTACCTCTCTGTATTCTGAATCTGAAATAATATAATACCTGATATCAGACTCATTGCAATTTTCTAAAATATTGTTATCACGAGGATACATGAGTTCATAATACCGAACATCATTAGTTTCTGTTTCTGTAATTATATTACAATTCAAAATCTCATCAATCATTTCTAAAGCATCATGCATTGATAGCTTTGACCAGTCCTTAATTGGATCGCCTGTAAAAACTTCATATTTGGCTCGTACAGAATCATCCTGATATTGACTTAACATGGGAATTGAATCTTCAAGAAAATTATCAGTTGTAAAATCTAGATATAAAGTCTCTTGGTCAAAATAATAATTGTAATCCTGTCTACCGGCATATAACCAAAGATCCAAATTTATTTTTTCAATCTGCCCATTATGATTAATGTTTGCACAAAAACCATTTACGCCTATTATTTTGTCAACTGCATCTGTATGTTCTTCTATAATTTTATTAAGCATCGCTGCATTAAAATCATTTTTAATATTATAACCATCATTAGTTTTGGGTTCAATCTCAGCATTTTTATCTTCTAAAATACTATCTGCTGAACATGATATGCACACAAGCAACATTGCAAATGACAAGAAAATGCAAAATATCTTTTTCATAACAACACTCCTTAACTTACAGCAAAACAGCCACCGTTAATGTGGTAGATATATGATGCTGAATTACTTAAAGAAAAGAGGGAGTTTTTCGAGGAATACGATATCGGTTCTGTCAGCTGCGTCCCCCTCAGCAAGAGGTGCAGCACTTGCGACAATATTACCGCCAAAAGCCTCTACAAGACCGATGACAGCCTTCAAGCTTTCACCGGTAGAAATGACATCATCAAGTATCAGAATCTTCTTATCCTTAAGCAAATCGCCGTCCTCGTGGCCGAGATAGAGTGTCTGCTCTTTCTGAGTAGTGATACTCCTTACAGTATACTCAATAGGATTATCCATATATACCTTAACAGCCTTACGTGCTACTATATACTTTTTACCGCTGAGCCTGCTCATTTCATAAGCAAGCGGAATTGACTTCGCCTCAGGTGTTACAATATAGTCAAAATCAGGGCATTTATCAAGCAGAGCCTTGGCACAAGTCTCAGTAAGCTCAACATCAACAAAAAGAATAA
>CAMWPJ010000067.1 GCA_947176035.1 uncultured Clostridia bacterium
ATAGTAAGAATGTAACTGTTTCCTTTGAGGTTTTCCCTCCGAAGGAGTGGGCAAAAATCGCTGATACTAAAAAAGTCATCAGTGAAATGGTTAAGGACAAGCCGTCTTTTATGAGTGTTACCTATGGTGCATCAGGCACAACCAGCGGTTATACAACTGAGATTGCAAATGCAATTCATGAAGGCGGTGTTACTCCTCTTTCACATCTTACCTGTTTAACCTCAACAAAGGAAAAGATTAATTCTGTCCTTGATGAGCTTGAGGAAAATGGTGTCGAAAATATACTTGCACTCAGAGGCGATATTCCAAAGGATTTTGTTATGAGTGAGGCGCAGTATTATCATCACGCTTATGAGCTTGTTAATGAGATTAAGGCAAGGAATCATTTTTGTATAGGTGGTGCATGTTATCCTGAGGTGCATCCTGAATCAGCAAACAGGGTAGAGGATATTGCACATCTTAAAGAAAAGGTTGACTGTGGTATTGATTTTTTAACAACACAGATGTTTTTTGATAACGAAAAGTTTTATAATTTCCGTGAGATGTGTGCGATTAAAGAGATTAATGTGCCGATTATTGCGGGCATTATGCCGATTACGAATGCCAAGCAGATTAAAAGGAGTGTTGAACTTTCAAACTGCTCACTGCCTAAAAAATTTGAAAAAATTATGGAGCGTTTCGGCGAAAATCCGGATGCTATGAAGCAGGCGGGTATTATATATGCAACGGAGCAGATAATAGATTTAATGGCAAACGGCGTTAATAATATTCATATTTATACTATGAACAAGCCGGATGTTGCACATCAGATTATGGAAGGACTGTCAGCAATTATTAATGAATAAGGCAGAGATTTTGCGTTACCTTCGCACTTCATCAAAAACAGATGACGAAAGACTTTTATCACTGATTGATGATTGCTGTGCAGAGGTTAATGAATGTGTAAAGCCCAAAACCCTTCACAGGATATTTGACTGTGAGGTGACGGATGACAGCTTAATAATAGGTGATATTGTGTTTAACAGCAAACGCCTTACCGATACAATCAAGGGCTGTAAGCGGGTATGCATTTTCGGTGCTACGCTTGGCACGGAATGTGACAGATTGCTGAGAACTTACGGTGCAACAGATGTTACGCGTGCAATGGTGCTGCAGGCATGCCTTGCCTCAAAGATTGAGGAGGTTTGCGACAGTCTTGAGGATAATCTAACGGCGGAGGGGATGGTTCTTCGCCAGAGATATTCGCCCGGTTATTTTGATTTGGATATAAACGAAAATAAAAAGGTATTTGAAATGCTTGAGCTGACCAAACGAATAGGCTTAACTCTGACAGAGACCTGCCAGATGGTGCCTACAAAGTCAGTTACAGCAATTATAGGTATTGAAAATGATTAGATTTTTTGATGGCGGAATGGGCAGTATGCTCAAGCTGGCAGCAGGTGAGCTGCCCGAAAAACTGAATATTAACGAGCCTGACAGAGTGCTTGCAGTTCACGAGGGATATGCGGATGCCGGTGCAGAATTTGTTACAGCCAACACCTTTGGTGCAAATTCGCTTAAATATGATAATGTCGATGAGCTTGTAAAGGCAGGTGTGGCACTTGCAAAAAAAGCAGGTAAAAAGGTTGCGCTTGATATCGGACCGTCAGGCAAGCTGTTAAAGCCTATGGGCGACCTTGATTTTGAAAGGGCAGTAGAGCTTTTTGCTGAGGTAGTCAATGCCGGTAAGGACGGCTCGGATATTGTTATTATTGAAACAATGAGTGATACCTATGAGCTGAAGGCGGCAGTGCTTGCAGCTAAAGAAAACTGTGATTTGCCTGTTATTGCATCAATGATTTTTGATGAGAAGGGCAGACTGCTTACAGGCGGTGACGTAAAATCTGCCTGTGCAATGCTTGAGGGACTTGGTGTTGATTATATCGGTGTAAATTGCGGGCTGGGTCCTAAGCAGATGATACCACTTGTAAAGGCAATGAGGGCTTGTACTTCACTGCCGATTATTGTTATGCCGAATGCGGGATTGCCTGAATCTGTTAACGGACAGACGGTTTATAATGTGTCACCCGAGGAATTTGCCGAGGATATGCTTGAAATTGCTAAAATCGGCGTGTCAATCCTTGGTGGCTGCTGCGGTACAACGCCTGCTCATATCAAGGCCATGATTGAGCTTTGTAAGGATGTGCCTGATTCAGTACCTGATAAGAAAAATGATACAGTTGTGTGCTCCTATTCAACTGCTGTATCTATTGGCAAAAAGCCAGTTGTAATAGGTGAACGAATCAACCCTACAGGCAAAAAGCTGTTTAAAGAGGCACTTCGTAATAATGATATGGATTATATCATCAAGGAGGGTCTTTCACAGTACGACAACGGTGCACATATTCTGGATGTAAATGTTGGTCTGCCTGAGATTGACGAGGCTAAAATGCTTAGTGATGCGGTATTCAATCTGCAGAGTGTTCTTCCTGCACCGCTCCAGCTTGATTCATCAGATGCTGCTGCACTTGAAAAGGCAATGCGTATTTATAACGGCAAGCCAATGGTTAATTCTGTAAATGGTAAGCAGGTATCTATGGATGAGATTTTTCCGCTGGTCAAAAAATACGGCGGTGTTGTTGTATGTCTTTGTCTTGATGAAACGGGTATTCCGGAAACTGCACAGGGCAGAATTGATATTGCAAAAAAGATTATTGCAACAGCACAGGAATATGGTATTGAGAAGAAAGACCTTGTTGTTGATGCACTCACAATGACAATTTCAACAAACAAGGATAATGCGATAGAAACTCTTAAAGCGGTTAATTATATCAGAAATGAGCTTGGTGTGGGAACTGTTTTAGGTGTGTCGAATATCAGCTTCGGTCTGCCGAAGCGTGATGCAATCAACACGGCTTTCTTTACCCTTGCACTTGAAAACGGACTTTCAGCAGGTATTATCAATCCGCTTAGCGAGCCGATGATGAATGCGTATTATTCCTTTAATGCACTTATGGGATATGATGATAATTGCACGGAATATATTGAATCTGTAACAGCAACGCAGAATACTGCTCCGTCAACCTCAAATCTTGATTTAAAAACAGCTATTATTAAGGGTATCAAGGAGGATGCAGGCGTCTGTGCAAAAGAGCTTTTAAAGGATACTCAGCCGCTTGATATTATTAATGAATATATTGTGCCGGCACTTGATATTGTTGGTGACGGCTTTGAAAAAAATAAGGTTTTCCTTCCTCAGCTTCTTATGAGTGCCGATTCGGCCAAGGAGGCTTTCAGTGTGATTAAGGAGCATCTTGTTTTGTCAGGGCAGGAAAAGAAAAGTGAAAACAAAATTGTAATTGCTACAGTTGAGGGCGATATTCACGATATCGGTAAGAATATTGTTAAGGTTCTGCTTGCAAACTATGGTTTTGATGTTATTGATTTGGGTAAGGATGTTAAGTGTGAAACTGTGCTTGAAGAGGCAATTAGGAATGATTGTAAGCTTGTTGCACTCTCAGCACTTATGACCACTACTGTGCCTAATATGGAAAAAACAATTAAGCTTATTCATGAAAATACAGATGCAAAGGTAATGGTTGGCGGTGCAGTGCTTACTAAATCATATGCTGATATGATTGATGCGGATTTTTATGCCAAGGATGCAATGGAGAGTGTGCGAATTGCAAAGTCATTCTTCGGGGGTGAGGCATAATGATGATTTCAACCAAGGGCAGATATGCACTTATGATTATGACTTATATTGCCGAGCATCAGGGTGATGGTCCTGTGTCACTAAAGGATATAGCTGAAAAAAAGGGTATGGGAATTAAGTATCTTGAAATCATTGTTGCATCACTTAATAAGGCTGGATTACTTGAAAGCTCACGTGGGAAGAATGGCGGCTACAGGCTTAATAAAGCTCCTGAGGAATATACACTTTCGTCAATTCTTCATGTGGCAGAGGGAAGTCTTGCTCCTGTTGCGTGTGTAGAGAGTGATTGCTGTGACAATGCTCCGAATTGTAAAACTCATAAAATGTGGTGTGAGCTTGATGAACTGATAGAGAATTATCTGTCATCAAAAACGCTTTCCGATATACTATGAATCTGATATTATAGTCATTGTGAATGTGGGGATAAAGTTATGAATATCGAATTTGAAAAGAATTGGACAACCGACAATAATGGTGTGCCTCTATTTGACAGTGAGGTTGAACGTTATATATCTGTTACTCCAAATGAAAATCAGTTAAGACTTGCACAAAAGCCGTTTTACTGCTTTATTCATTTTGGTATGAATACTGCTACATCCAGAGAATGGGGTACAGGTGCTGAGTCTGTTAAAGAATTTACAATTAAAACTATTGATGCAAAGCAGTGGGTATCTGCAATAAAACAGAGTGGTGCAACAGGTATTATTCTTACCTGCAAGCATCATGACGGTTTTTGTTTGTGGGAGAGTGCTTATACTGACTTTTCTGTTAAATATTCTGATTTCAATGGTGATATTGTGAAAATACTGTCTGATGAATGTCACCGACAGAACATAGATTTTGGTGTTTACCTTTCACCATGGGATATGCACGATAAACGTTATGGCACTGATGAATACAACGATTATTTTTGCAATCAGCTTACTGAGCTGCTTACGAATTACGGTGAGGTATTCGAAGTTTGGTTTGACGGTGCAAAGGGTAAGAATGCAGTTGATTTTGATTATGACTGGCAAAGATATTTTGATTTGATACATAAATTACAGCCTAAGGCTAATATTGCAATCTGCGGTCCGGATATCCGCTGGGTCGGCAACGAAGGCGGTAAAACCCGACAGAGTGAATATTCTGTTGTTCCAAGCTCTTTGAGAGATGCTGAGGGAGTTATGAAAAACAGCCAGCAGGATGAGTCTCAGGCAGCTGCGCTTCAGAATTACAAATCAACAGACGAGGATCTTGGATCAAGAGCAGTTCTTGCTAAAACCGTCAGTCTATGCTGGTATCCTGCTGAGGTTGATGTATCAATCAGAAGAGGCTGGTTCCATTCAAAAAATGAAAACATAACAGTTAAATCAGCTAAAAAGCTTTTTAATATCTATATTAATTCAGTCGGTAATAACTGTACTCTTCTTTTGAATGTACCGCCGAGTGCCAACGGTGTAATTGATAAAAAAGATGTAAAGTCACTATGCTTGTTAGGTGAAAAAATCAAGGAAGTAACAAATAATCCGATAGCTGTGCATAATCCCGGTAAGCTTGCAGATAATAAGGGATATCTTGAATATAGCTTTGATGGTGTGAAAAGAATAAAGTACGCCGTTATTGAAGAGGATATCTGCCACAGTCAGCGAGTTGAATTATTTGACCTTTATATTAAAAAGCCAAGTGGAAAATATAAAAAAGTTCACAGCGGTACTATAATAGGTTCAAAAAAAATTATACCGATTAAATGTGAAAAATGTATTGGCGCATGTCTGGTTATCCGCCAATCCCGCAGTAATCCTGTAATAAAATCAATAGGCTTTTATAAATAAGAGCATGAAAAAACAGCCCATCTTAAAAAGATGGGCTGTTTTTTGTCACAAAATACAAATTGACTGCGAATATAGATGTAAAAGGGTTTTCTATGATTTTGGAGGGAGGTTGAATATGCTTGACAAAGCACTGATTAAGCTGATAAAAAGGGATGCCCAAAAGGGTATGTCAATTTTAATGGAGCAGTATACAGGTCTTGTTTACACGATTGTTAAAAATAAGCTGTCATTATATTGTACTGCCGAGGATATCGAAGAGGCGGTCAGTGATGTTTTTGCTGCATTTTATAATAAGATGGATAGTGTGGATTTAGAAAAAGGCAGCTTGTCTGCATATTTGATGACCATTGCCAAAAGGAAGGCTGTTGACAAATTTCGTTCTTCGGTCAGACAGGATGAAATAATTATCAATGAAGAAGATTATATAAAAATTCCTGATAGCTTTAATCTTGAAAATGAAGCGGAAAAAAATGCTTTTACCGAACGACTGATTGCAGAAATCAATGCGCTTGGCGAACCGGATGCAACAATAATTTTTCGTAAATTTTATTTTGGTGAAAGTGCAAAGAAAATTGCAGACCTTACGGGATTAATGCAAGATAATGTCAGAAAGAGACAATCCCGGGCCTTAAAACGATTGGAGAGCAGGCTTAGGGGGGATTACTATGAAAATTGATTTGAAGACTATCTTTGACCGGCTTGATTTGCAAAAAACGCAGCAAATGGCAAAGCAAAATATTTCAATCGAATGCGATGATGAGATAATAGAAAGAATTAAAGAAAATACCTTTTCAAAGTTAGAGTTATCAAATAACAAGAAGAAGTTATTTATTAAAAATATAAAGCAAACAGATTTAAAAAGACTCATTGCAATTTCTATTGCATTTGTTATTGTTTGCGGAGGTATCAGTGTAGTAGCGGTGGTTGGTTTTATGCCGGATGATACTTTGTCTGAATATTTTAACGCAAACGATTTTATTAACTATATAGGTACAGGGGGTTGATGCTGCAGAAAGTGAAACGTTAATGTCAATGCTTTTATGTGTTAACATGGAGACTGATTATGAGCGTTTTCCTTATATTTATGATAGAATTCCTAAACAAATATATTTTACAGTGTGTTACTGTATATTCGTTTCACAATTGGCATTTTTTGACAAGATTTTAATCGGTGATACCATGGCAGTGAAAACAACCAGAATCTAATTGGATTTTTGGGGATAAACAGAAAGGAATTTATTATGAAAAAACATTCAAAGCTTATGAGTGTAATTCTCGCTCTGCTTATAGCTGTTACAAGTATAAGCTCAACATTTGTAGTTTTTGCTAAAGATAACTACAAACCAAAATATACTCAGACAGTTACTGAAGAAGATGTTGCAGCACTTATCGGCGATGTTAATACAATTCTTGCGGACAAAGTATTAACAGGAGCTGCTATTGAAAGCATTTATAAAATGCTTCCGAAATTGAAATCGCTTTTGATGCTTGAGGGTTCGAGTGCTAAAGCGTCTGACAAGGGCTTATTTTATAAGATGTCACAGCCTGAGAGATTTGATGATTTAGGCGAGGGTCAGATAGTTGACGATATTTATAATGAAGAAGGACAATTAGTAACAGAGGGTACATTTACTGCATTTTTCAAGGAGCATCCTATTGTTTGTGAGAATATGACTGATTTTCGCAATGAAATGAATATTCTTGTTGATACGATTGTTGTTCAGAATATTATGGATACCCTTCCGTTTGCCTTCCTTATGGCAGGTTCATTAGATGCAGGTGTTGCACTTGGCGATGGACTGGATGAGGTTTGTACTGCTCTTGGTATTAATCAGGATAAAAAGGCAGCTGATGTTATGGGCTTTAATCTTATGATGGGTGTTCAGGCAGACAGAGAAGGTACTAAAGATTATTTGAAAAATATTATTGCGGCTATTCTTCCTGATCCTGCTAATTCTGTTATAGATATACTTCAGCTTGCTATAACTGATGGTAATGCACAGAAACTCTACAGTGGTGTAACAAAGATACTTAACAGCCTGGATGGCTGTATCAAGGGTCTGTCATCTACTCTTTCCGGCTTAGGTGTTGATATTGCAGCTGTTGAGGAAACAATTGAAAATATCAAAAATACATTTGCGGCTCTTCCTACAACAGGTGAGGGAGAAAATATTCGTCTTGATATTCAGGGTGTAGTCGGTTATTTGATTGCAAATCTTACAAGTAATGCGGTAGGTATTAAATTCGGCAATAATGCAGCTCCAAGTGCAACTGTTGTTTTGAATTTTACAGATATGCAGCTTGACAGAGTTGTTAATGCCGAGAGTAATGCAGATGTTGTCAAGATTGTTTATGATTATCTTTATGATAATCTTATCGGTAACAGAAAAACCAATATGCTTCTTTTTGCTGCGATAGATGCGGGAATTATTGAGAGTGCACTTGGTATTACATTGCCTGAGGATGTAAAGAGCTTTATTATAGATGCTCTTGAAATGCAGAATGACGAGCTTGCTGATGAGCTTATTGTTATGGTAGCTGGTGCAGCAGGCAGAGAAATTCCTAAAGATCCCGTTACTCCTGAAAATCCGACAAATCCAACTGATCCTGAAACTCCGACAGATCCGAGCAATCCGTCTGATGATAAGAAGGATCCTTCAAATCCGTTAAAGCCAATCATAGACAGTATTATGGGCGGTAATAATAATTCAAATGCAAATAACGAAAACAGTAGTGATAAAAACTCAGATACCGGCAAAACAACCAGCAATAAGCTGATTAAATCACCAGCTATTCCTAATACCGGTGCAAGTGAAAAAGGCGTTACAATGTTGACTGTTACAGCAGTTGAGTTAGTCGTAATCGCTGTTGCATTAATTGCTTATGCGGCTAAAAAGAAAAAACATATTCAGTAAATAGGATGAAACTTATTTACCTCCAAAATATTTCCTAAGGCAAGGAGCACCCTGTGAAGGGTGCTCCGATGCTTTTTATAAATGTATTTTTCAGTTTTAATATATTGTATTAATATCTGATGAAATCTTTTAATTTGTCGACATTTTCCAATCCCTGTCTGTATCCGATATTATATATTTCTCTGAGTTTTTGCGGGCTTTTTTCAAGCGTTGGCGCATTCAGCGGTCTGTCAGGGCATATTACAAGTGCCTTTCCGAGCTCCTGCTGCTTAAAGACAAATTCTCTTTGGCTGTTATACATATTGTGTCTTTGCATGATTTCTTTAGCCATAAGCGGATATTTTCTCATAATGTGTTTAACCATTCTTTGATGTCCCATCGGCTTTTTTATGTAATCCTTGTCCTGCGTGAGAATTACTACACATTTTTGACAACCGTCGTCATATGCTCTTTTCAGCGGTATTGAATCAGTCAGGCCGCCATCGTAGTAAAAGTCCTTGCCGAGCTGTACAGGCTTTGTGGCAATTGGCAGTGCACAGCTTGCTCTTAGTTCTTCACATCCGGCACGAAAGCTTTTAGGATAAAAGTATTCAGGTTTACCTGTCATTGCGTTTGTGGCAACAACACACATTGTTGTATTTGATGCCTCATATGTGTCATAGTCAAGCGGGAAGAGGTTATATGTAAGCTCACCAAAAATCCATTTTGAGTTGAGATATTCACCATTTTTGAACATCGATTTAACACTCATATATCTTTCGTCACTTGAATATCCGATTGATATGTCTCTCATTCGGTGAATATTTTTGCCTATAAAGGATACACCGTTGCAGCTGCCGGCAGATACGCCGATAACATATGGAAATTCAATATTATTTTCCATAAAGGCGTCGAGTACACCACTTGTGTAAATTGCTCTTAGTCCGCCGCCCTCAAGCACTAATCCGTTTTTATACATGTTTTAAAACCTTCTTTATCTATTTGATTTTTGATAATAAATTTAATGTCAAATCGATTTTTCCATATACCCGCAGGTAAAGGGGAAGAAATCGTATTTCTTAGTATATGTTGTTTTAAAACCGAATTTTTCGTACCATTTCTTCAATGATTTGTTTTCTTCAACAATACTTATTTCAATTTTTGTGCAGCCTGATTCCTTTGCCTTTTCAAAAGCATGTGTCCGGATTACGGTTTAAAAATTTTTCAATTCCTTCTTTTGAATCATCAAGACTATTTAATCCCATACCCTTGCAGGACAGCCAAAGCTTGTACACTTCGGAATAATCCTCTATTGTCATAACTCTTATTTTCATACTATTCACGTCCAAATATAATTCATATGCATTTTTCTATTATTTCAAATTCTATACCTAAAACACCGTATATCATTTGCTGTTCGGTGCTGTAGTATTCCAGCATATCATCTGCTTTTGCGGTTTTAATATTATCCTGTGTATATCCGCATTTCAGCAATGGCAATTCGTTGTATAACTCTTCAAAAGAATGAAAGCAATGAAGTTTGATTACCTTTACAACAATAGATTTTTTATTATTTTCTTTATGCTTGAATATAATTTTGTCATTAACCTGAATTACTTTTCTTTTATCATCATTCAGTCTTAATTCAATTGTTTTTGTTCCGTTAAAAATTTTATCAAATGGGGCAGGATTAAGAGTCATACAATGTGTCATTAACTTCACCTATAAAAAACAAGACGACCAAAGGCAGTACCTAAAGTCGTCAATGATTTTTGTTAAGCAGAATTACTCAGCCTTTTTCTTAGTTGTTTTTTTAGCAGCCTTTTTCTTTGGAGCTTCTTCAGCAGGAGCTTCCTCGGCAGGAGCCTCTTCTGCAACTGCTTCTTCAGCCTTAGCCTCAACAATTTCAATTTCGTTGTCGCACTCAAAGAAATCATTGTCATCAAAATACTCAGGCTCTTTTTTAGCTGTAAGCTTTTTAACAGCCATATAAATTGCTGCTGCGATAGCTGCAAGTGCAACGATTGCACTGATAACTTTTAAAATCTTTTTAAAATCCATAATAGTTAACCCCTTTGTTCTTGATAAGCTGTGAAAATAATACATATATTTCCGCCTGCTTATATTATAGATTGATTATATTATAAAGTCAAGACAGAAAAATAAACTCCTACAAAAAATGTAGGAGCTTTTTTCAATAATTAAGCATTAGCCTTTTTTGCAAGAGCGCTCTTCTTTCTTGCTGCGCAGTTCTTGTGGATAAGGTTGCTTGCTGCAGCCTGATCAATCTTCTTAACAGCGTTCTTAACAAGTGCATCCTTGTCAGCAGCGTTTGTATCAATAGCGGCATTTGCCTTTTTGATAGCAGTCTTGAGTGCTGAATTAGCAGCCTTGTTGTTAGCAGCCTTAACAGCGTTAACTTTTACTCTCTTCTTTGCAGATTTAATGTTTGGCATAGTTCTCACTCCTTTAGTTAGGTGGTATTATCTAAACTTTTTACCGGAACGCCGCGTTCCGTTATATTTTTATGCTTATGTATATTAGCATACATTGTTTAAAATTGCAAGTATTTTTTTATTTTTGGATATACTTTTATTGAAAAAACAATGAAATTCATCTTAATTAACAATTATAAGGGAGTAATTTATGGGAAATTGTACCGATTTGGCAGTAGAATCCTTTGAATCTGTCAATAAAACCGTTATTGACGGAGTGAAGGTTGAAGAAAATGATGGTGTTACTGTTGTGTCTGTTTTAAATGAAAAGGGCGCCAAGGCAATCGGAAAGCCTGTTGGTAAATATATTACCTATTGTGTGCCGTCATTTGTAAGTGATACTGATATTTTTGACGGCAGACTTGATAAGCTGTCATCCATTTTGCACTCACTTCTGCCTGATAATATGAAATCTGTTCTTGTTGCAGGTATTGGTAATCTTGATATCACTGCTGATGCACTCGGACCTAAGACAAATAACTATGTGCTTGCTACAAGGCATATTGTTGGTGATAATGACAATGCTGAAATGTTCAAAGATTTTTTCAATGTGTCCGGTGTTGCAACAGGTGTGCTTGCTGATACAGGAATTGAGTCTGCAGAAATTATTAAGGGTATAGTCAATGTGACAAAGCCATCGTGTGTGATTGTAGTTGATGCACTTGCTGCTTCCTCATCTGAAAGATTAGGTACAACAGTGCAGTTATCGGATGTAGGAATTTCTCCGGGCTCAGGTGTGGGTAATCACCGATATGAGATTTCTCAGAGTACGCTTGGCGTACCTGTTGTATCAATCGGCATACCTACCGTGGTCTCAACAGCGGCTATTACCAATAAAATCACGGATGAGCAAATGTTTGTTACTCCGCGTGAAATTGATAAAATAACTGAACAGGGAGCTAAGCTTATAGGTATGTCAATAAACGTTTGTCTGCAAAAAAATATCAGTGCACATGATTTGTTTTCATTAGTAGGATAAATTATTGTTTAGCGTAGTACACAAAAACGAGGAAAAGCGTATTTAGAGGGTGAAAAATTGCCCGGAATTTTGTATTTTGCGAGTGGGTGCTGTACGATGGTACTGCCCCCGAGCAAAAAACGAAAAGCACACAAAACATACGC
>CAMWPJ010000068.1 GCA_947176035.1 uncultured Clostridia bacterium
TTTATTTTTACTAAAGCTTTTTATTTCCCCCGGTTCAACCGGGGGTTTTGTCTTTGCTGAAGAGACAAAAAAACAAGTCATTTGGTCTGATACCGAATGACTTGTTTTTTTATAAATTATAATTTATAAAGCATTACCTTTAATCAGAAAATTATATTAATCAATGCACATATAATAACGCCAACTAAAAGCGGGGTAAAAAAAGACATAAGCGTCCATTTTACACTCTTGGTCTCCTTCCATATTGTCAGCAGTGTTGTTGAGCAAGGGAAATGGAACATAGAGAAAATGCAGGTACAAAGTGCAGTCACCCACGTCCAGCCATTGTCAACAAGTATTGCTTTTAAGCTTTCAAGCGAGGTATAATCACCCATCTGGTTTGTTGAAAGATATGCCATTAACGCAATTGGTATAACAATCTCGTTGGCAGGGAAGCCAAGAATAAATGCAAGCAGCATCACACCGTCAAGCCCTATAAACTGTCCTATAGGATCAAGCAACTGCGCAATTCTGCTGAGCAGAGTGGTATCAGCAACATTAATATTTGCAAGCACCCAAATGATAAGCCCTGCAGGCGCTGCAACTATAACCGCACGAAAAAGAACAAATATAACCTTTTCGCGGATTGTGTCCCCTACCAATCTTAACAGCTTTGGCTTTCTGTACGGAGGTAATTCAAGAACAAATGAACTTGACACGCCCTTTAAAACTGTTGTTGTCAGCACCTTTGATGTCACAAAGGTCATCAGCATTGAGACTGCAATAAGTGCCAAAAGCACCAAGGCTGCCGAAAAACTGTTTTTGCAGAAGAACATAGATATAATTGCAATCAACAAAGGGAATCTGCCGTTACAAGGGGTCAAAGAATTTGTGATAATTGCAACTAAGCGTTCACGCGGAGAGTCAATTATTCGACAACCTGTTACACCGACAGCGTTGCAGCCGTAGCCCATACAGGTTGTAAGTGCTTGCTTTCCGCACGCACCGCAACACTCAAACGCTCCGTCAAGATTAAATGCCACTCGCGGAAGAATTCCGAAATCTTCAAGCAAAGCAAAAAGCGGGAAGAAAATTGCCATCGGCGGAAGCATTACTGCCACAACCCAAAGCAATACTCTGAGAACACCATTCACAAGCAGGCTGACTATTGCTTGTGAAGCACCGATACTTATAAGTGAATCTGCAAGCCATATTTCGAAGCTGTCAAAGGTCGTACGCAGAAAATCAGACGGATAATTTGAACCCGCTATTGTTAACCATAGGACAATGCCCAAAAGAAGCAGCATAACAGGAATTGACGTATATTTGCCAAGCAATATATTATCGAGTGCTTTTTCCCTGCGTTCCTTTTTTGACGGCAATATCTTAACAATCTGTTCGGCTACGGAATTTGTTTTTTCAAAAATTGCCGTTGTAATTGCCTTTACATACTTATCACTGTTATAACCAAGCTGACTTAAATCATTTTTTGCTTTATTGAGATTAGCACGCAGAGAGCCATTATGAAAAACATCTTCACCGAAATGCTCTTTAAATGAATTGTTAAAGCTTTCATCACTTTCAAGCAGTCTGAGCGCAAAAAAACGCAGCTTTTTATCGGTATCGATTCGCCCTTTCAGTCCTCGTTGCACCTGATGGGCTGCGCTTTCAATCGTGTTTGAATAAAACAGTATTTTAGATTCATTTTGCACAATATCATTTGCGATAAAATGCACTTGCTCAAGAAGCTCATTAATCCCTTTTCCGCTGCGTGCAGTTGCCCTTATCACCGGTATACCGAGAATTTGTGACAGCTTATTTTCATCAACAGCAATGTTCTTTTTCTTTGCCTCATCTGTCAGATTAAGCAGCATGACAGCCTTGTCGGTTACCTCAATGATCTGAAATACAAGATTTAGATTACGCAATAAATTTGTTGCATCAACTACACAGACAACACAATCATAATCTTCAAAACAGAGATAATCCCTCGCAAGCCTTTCCTCCTCGCTTGAGGAAAGCAGGCTGTATGTACCGGGCAAATCTATAAGTTCATAGTCTGTGAACTTATAATAATATTCGCCCTTTGCGATATCAACTGTCTTGCCGGTCCAGTTGCCTGTATGCTGATGTGAACCTGTAATTTCATTAAAAACCGTGCTTTTACCAACATTCGGATTTCCCATTAAAAGTATTTTTTTCTTTTTCTTCACAAAACCACCCACACCTTATCGGCATCTTTTTTTCTGAGCGCAACTTTAAAACCACGCAGATTATATGCAATAGGTGAACCAAAAGCACCTACGTTTATACAAGTAATATTCTGACCTTCTATAAACCCTAAATCGAAAAGTCTTCTTGAAATTGAGCAGGTATCATCTATTTTCGTTATTGTAGCCATTTGATTTTCCTTTAAATCTGATAACGTCATAAAATCACCTAGCTTATCTTATGATAAAAAAATTATTAAGTGCATAATTAGGCTATTGAAATATCCAAGTATTAATGATAAAATAAGAACGATAAAATTATTTTTTCTAAGAGGTAAAATTTATGGAAAAACTTAAGTATTTTGTTAACGGAGAATTCAAGGACTCCAAGACTGATGTCTGGTATGACCTGCATAATCCGTCAACAGGTGAAATCACAGGTCAGGCACCATGCTGCACAAACGATGAGGTGCTTGAGGCTATTGAGGCTGCAAAGGCTGCATACCCTGCATGGAGAGCAACACCTGCAAGAAAAAGAACACAGATTCTTTACAAGGTAAGAGAACTGCTGCTTGAGCATATGGAAGAGCTCACAATGCTTGTTTGTGAGGAAAACGGTAAGACCTGGGGTGAGGCTGAAGGAGATGTCGGCAAGGCTCAGGAGGGCACAGAGCTCGCTATTCAGGCACCATCACTTATGATGGGCGAAAGCCTTATGGACGCATCAACAGGCTTTGACACAGTTAAATACCGTGAGCCTATGGGTGTATTTGCAGGTATCGTTCCTGTTAACTTCCCTGCAATGATTCCATTCGGATGGATGGCACCTGTATGTCTTGCATGCGGCAACACAATGGTGCTTAAGGCAGCATCACTCACACCAAGAACCGCTATGAGAATCGGTGAGCTTTACAAGGAAGCAGGTATTCCTGATGGTGTAATCAACATTGTAACCTGCTCAAGACACGAGATTGACACTATTCTTGAGCATCCTGATGTTAAGGGCATCACCTTCGTAGGCTCAACACCTGTTGGTCTTAAGGTTTATGAAAAGGCTGCCGCAAACGGCAAGAGATGTCAGGCACTCTGTCAGGCTAAAAACCACGCACTTATTATGGAAGATTGTGCACTTGAAAGAACAGTTGCAGGTGTTATTAACTCTGCTTATGGTTGTGCAGGTCAGAGATGTATGGCACTTTCCTGTGTTGTCGTTCAGGAGTCAATTGCAGACAAATTTGTTGCTGAGCTTAAGGCACAGGCACAGAACATCAACTGCGGTCCTGCATGGGATAAGTCAACACGTCTTGGCCCTATCACATACGAAAAGCACTACAAAGAGGTTCTCGCTGACATTCAGAAGGGTATCGATGAGGGTGCAACACTTATACTTGACGGTCGCAATCCTGAATTACCTGAGGGATATGAGAACGGCTACTTTGTAGGCCCGACAATCTTTGACAATGTAACTGAAGATATGACCATCGGCAGAGACGAGGTATTCGGCCCTGTACTTTGTGTTAAGAGATGTAAGGACTTTGACGAGGGTCTCGCAATTATGAATGCAAGCCCATATGCTAACGGCTCAGTAATCTATACACAGAGCGGTTATTATGCACGTCAGTTTGCACGTTACACAGACGGCGGTCAGGTTGGTATCAACGTTGGTATTCCTGTACCTGTAGGCTTCATTCCGTTCAGCGGTCACAAGCAGAGCTTCTTCGGCGATCTTCACTGCCTTGGCAAGGATGCTTACCGTTTCTTCACAGAGAGCAAGTCTGTTACACAGCACTGGTTTGACGAGGAGGAAATGAAGGCTAAAGAGGTTGACACCTGGGATGGTCTTCTTTAATTCATAATTCAAATAACAAAAGCCGTTGGAATTCCAACGGCTTTTTTACAATTTTTGGCAGCAGTGTCACACTGTTGCTTTTATTTATACAGTTGAGTTTCCCATTTCCTCCACAAAACAATAAAATATGCTGTTTCGATTGCGTTTCTATTAAAAACCTATACTTTTAAAATGTATACTAACCTAAACTAAAGTATAGGAGATAGATATGTCAACAAATGAAAAAACAGCAAAAAACAAGGAATTGTACGAATTTTTGCAATCAAACAATAAAAGTCATTATTTACAGTCACCTGAATGGGCAAGGGTGAAAACAAACTGGAAGCACGAAATGCTTGTTGTCAAAAATAATGAAAAGATTATCGGTACTATGAGTGTACTGCTGAAGAAAGTTCCTCTGTTCAATTCATATATGATGTATGCGCCAAGGGGATTTATCTGTAATTCCGATAATAAGGAAGCATTGCAAAAACTGACTGAAGAGGTAAAAAAACTGCAAAAAAAGTACAATGCCTTTGTTTTCAGAATGGATCCGGATATTTTGGACAGCAATAATAATTTTAAAGAAATGGCGAAATCCTTGGGATATAAATTAAAAACCAACAGTAAAACAATTCAGCCGCAGTTTGTTTACAGGCTGGACATAAAGGATAAAAGCCAAGAAGAATTATTAAAATCCTTCAAATCGAAAACAAGGTATAATATAAACTTAGCAATACGAAAAAATATAAAAATACGAGAAGCACAAAAAAGTGATATTCCGATTTTCTATAAAATTTTAAGACACACTGCCAAGCGTGATAATTTTTATGTACATAACATCACTTACTATGAAAGAATATTTGACGCTATGGGACCCGAGTATATCAAAATCTTTATTGCTGAATACGAAAATGAACCAATCGCTACTGCTATGTCTGTGTTTTACGGAAATAAGGTATGGTATTTATACGGTGGCAGTACAGATAAATACAGAAATTATATGCCGACATATTTAATTCAATGGGCAATGATTCAATGGGCAATAAATGAAAAATGTGATATTTATGACTTTGGCGGTGTTTCGGGATATAAGGATAAGGCTGACCCTATGTATGGTGTATACCGATTTAAAAAAGGGTTTAATGGTAATGTTTTTAAGTTCACAAATGAGCTTTATATTGTTTTCAAACCCCATATCAACACTTTATATAATATAATGTCAGATTTTCACTGCAGATTTTTAAAGATAAAAAACAATATATGTTTTCTATAAGGATACTTTGTTCATTTTGTATAAAATTACTATTGACTTTTTGTCTGTTTGGACTAAAATATATTTGTTAATTTTTTGTCACAGTGAGGTAAAAGGAAAATGGGAAGTCAGTTTATTATGCCGGGTAAAATCGTTTACGGCGAGGGTGCATTGCAGAATGCAAAGGGACTTATAAAGGATTTTGGCAAAAAGGCAATGATTGTTACAGATGAATTTATGGTAAGACTCGGCAATGTTAAGCTTGTGACCGCAATACTTGACGAGCTTGATATTAACCACTGTATTTATGACAAGGTCAACTGTGAGCCTACAGACGTCATAATCCATAACGGACTTGACCTTTACAAAGCTGAGGGCTGTGATTTTTTAATCGCAATCGGCGGCGGCTCACCTATCGACGCTATGAAAGCAATCGGTGCGGTTGCCTCCAACGGCGGAAATATCAATGATTATTACGGCAAAACAATCAGCAAGCCTGCACCGCCAATGGTCGCAGTACCGACAACAAGCGGAACTGGCTCAGAGGCTACACAGTTCACCATTATTACAAACACGGAAAAGGACATTAAAATGCTGCTTAAGGGTACAGTGCTTATGCCTGATCTTGCAATTGATGACCCGGCATTCACTCTCACGGCACCGCAATCGGTTACAGCTGCAACCGGACTTGACGCACTCTGTCACGCAGCAGAGGCATACACATCCAAAAAGGCGCAGCCGCTTACAGATGAATTTGCACTTTCTGCAATAAAAAAGATTTTTAAGTATCTGCCGATTTGTTTCAGAGAGGGACAAAATGTTAAGGCAAGAGAGCAGATGTCACTCGCCGCACTTGAAGCAGGTGTTGCCTTTAACAATGCATCTGTAACTATCATTCACGGCATGAGCCGACCTATCGGTGCACTTTTTCACGTACCGCACGGAATCAGCAATGCAATGCTTTTGAAGGAATGCTTCAGCTATGTTTATGACGGTGCATATGACCGCTTTGCAGACATGGCAAGAGCAATTGGTGCAGCAACTGATAGGGACAGCAACAAAACCGCTGCTAAAAAATTTATCGATGCGTGTGAAAGGCTTTGCGAAATATGTGAAATTCCGACACTTGAGCAATACGGAATTGACAAGGAAAAGTTTTTCGAGGCAATGGACAAAATGGCAGATGATGCAATCGCATCAGGTTCTCCTGCCAATACAATAAAGAAAATCGAAAAAGAAGATATATTGAATATTTATAAAGCACTTTGGAAATAAGTGCATAACAAATCCCCGATGATAAACCTCAGTTAAAAATCATCGGGGATTTGTTATATGTATTTTATTATGTCTGATAATTTATTAATTTCATATGTTGGTACAATCTGCGTTGTATTCACTTCATTATTCGGATTAAACCACACCGTTTTAATACCTGCATTTATACCGCCTTTAATATCAGATGAAAGACTATCGCCGATAATTACTGTCTCATCTATATCAAAATTATCTATTCTGTCAAAGCAATATTCAAAGAATTTTATACTTGGCTTTTCATATCCTATAACTTCGGAAATAAAAATACCCTTAAAATATTTTGAGATTCCGGAGCTTTTCAGCCTGCCATCCTGCACTCGTTTGGCGCCATTTGAAACAAGATAGAGATTATAACCTTCATCATACAGAGTTTTAATTATTTTCTCTGCCCCATCAATAAAATAATGACCTATGCACAAATAATCTTCATAAATTGCAGTAGCCTTTTTAGGTGAAATATCAAGCTCCAGCTCATCAAACAGCAGCTTATATCTGTTAACCTTAACCTGCTCGCGTGTAAGTTTGCCAAGCTCAAGCAGCTTCCACTGAGAGATATTATATTCGCTGTATCTTTTGATTATATACTCAGTTGGTTCAATGCCGAATGATACCAGTGTTTTGGAAAGTGCCACACGTTCTGCCATTTTAAAATCAAATATGGTGTCATCAAGGTCAAACAAAATATTTTTAATCATATTCTTCCCTTTCATAAAAAAATCCGCTGATGTAATTGTAACATACACCAACGGATTTTTCTATATTTATTTATCGCATTTACTACAGCCGCATCCGCACTCACTGCAATCACAGCCACAGGCGCTTTTGCCTGATTTTTTATCCTTAACCATTTTCACAACAACAGCTGTAACAATGGCTACTATAATAAGAAGTACAATTATAGTACCAATATTTTCTGTTAAAAAAGCTATCATTTGCTCACCTTATTTCTTCTTAGCATTAGCTTTAACAGCACTTGTGTTAAGTGTTGTTGACTCTTTATAAGGACGAACAAGCATAAAGATCAAGAATGCCAGCACAGCAACTGCTACAATTACACCAATAATGCTTGCCTGACCTGCAAAGAGCATACCAAGCTGATATACTATAAGGGCAACTGCATAAGCAAACAGACACTGATAACCGATTGCAAACCAAGTCCACTTAGGATTGTTCATCTCTCTTCTGATAGCGCCGATTGCTGCAAAGCAAGGAGCACAGAGAAGGTTAAAGATAAGGAATGAGTAACCGGCAAGAGGAGTAAGACCCTCAAAGTCAAGTACACCAAATACACCAACAACCTCTTCTTTAGCAACAAGACCCATTACAGTAGCAATTGTAGCCTTAATGTTACCGAATCCGAGAGGTGAGAAAATCCATTTAACTGCACTGGCAATCATACCGAGAATTGATGTCTCAAGCTCCATATCAGGATCAAAACCAAATCCGCCGGCCTCAAGAGTACCGAAGTGTGAGGTTGCCCAGATGAAGAGTGATGCAAGAAGGATGATTGTGCCTGCCTTCTTGATGAAGGATGATGCACGCTCCCACATTGAACGTAGAACGTTGCTTACTGTAGGCCAGTGATATGCCGGAAGCTCCATTACGAATGGTGCAGGTTCACCTGCAAACATCCTTGTCTTTTTAAGCATAACACCCGAAATGATAATTGCAGCAACACCGATAAAGTATGCACTTGGTGCTACCCACCATGCACCTCCGAAGAGTGCGCTGGAAATAAGAGCAATTATAGGAAGTTTTGCTCCGCAAGGAATAAATGTTGTTGTCATAATTGTCATACGGCGGTCACGCTCATTTTCAATTGTACGTGATGCCATAATACCGGGAACACCGCAGCCTGTACCGATAAGCATTGGAATAAATGACTTACCTGAAAGACCAAACTTACGGAAAATTCTATCCATAACAAATGCTACACGAGCCATATAGCCGCAGCTCTCAAGGAATGCAAGGAAGATGAAAAGTACAAGCATTTGAGGAACAAAGCCCAACACTGCACCTACACCGCCTACAATACCGTCAAGGATAAGGCCTGAAAGCCACTCTGCACAGTTAATCTTTTCAAGCAGATTTTCTACAAGAACAGGAATACCAGGGAGCCAGCCCTTATAATCTGCAGGATCAGGCATATCGTCACTTTCCATTGCATCATCAACAAATGAAATGTCAAAGCCTTCCTCTGCAAGTGATTCACCGAATGAGCCATATGCTTCTTCAAAAGCACCATAATCAGCTTCTTCAATAGCACCCTGAATATCCTCAGCACCGATTACATCAGCATTAACTGCTAAATCCACTATTTCCGATAATTCTTCTGTAAATACAAATTCTTCAGCATAGGCATCTACATCATCATTATAAGCAGAGCTGCCCGCAATAAACCAACCATCACCGAACAGACCGTCATTTGCCCAGTCAGTTGCCCATGTACCTACAGTTGTTACTGAAACAAAATATACAAGGAACATAATAACCGCAAATATAGGAAGAGCAAGAATACGGTTTGTTACAATCTTATCAATTTTGTCTGAAGTAGAAAGCTTGCCTGCACTTACCTTTTTATATGCACCTTTAATGATAGATGCAATATAAACATATCTTTCATTTGTAATAATGCTTTCTGCATCATCATCAAGTTCATTCTCAGCAGCCTGAATATCATCCTCAATATGTGCAAGCACCGATTTGTCAAGTTTTAGCTTTTCGAGCACCTTTTCATCACGCTCGAAGATTTTTACTGCATACCAACGCTGCTGCTCGGCAGGCATATCATGAACAGCCGCCTCTTCAATATGAGCGAGTGCATGCTCAACAACACCTGAAAAGCTGTGCTGAGGAACGGTTGCATCACCCTTGGCAGCATCAATAGCAGCCTCAGCCGCGTCCATAATACCTGTTCCTTTAAGAGCAGAAATTTCAACAACCTTACATCCAAGTTGACGTGACAGCTCATCAATTCTGATTTTATCGCCGTTCTTTTTAACGACATCCATCATATTTACAGCAACAACTACAGGTATACCGAGCTCTGTAAGCTGAGTTGTAAGATAAAGGTTTCTTTCCAGATTTGTACCATCAATGATATTAAGAATAGCATCAGGTCGTTCATCAATAAGATAGTTACGTGCTACTACCTCTTCTAAAGTGTATGGTGAAAGTGAATAAATTCCAGGCAAGTCCATAATAACTACATCGTTATGTTTTTTGAGCTTACCCTCTTTCTTTTCTACAGTAACACCCGGCCAGTTACCAACAAGCTGATTTGAACCTGTAAGAGCATTAAACAGAGTTGTTTTACCACAGTTCGGGTTACCTGCAAGAGCAATTTTAATCTCCATATGTAATTCCTTTCTTAATAGCAATTATAATTAGCGGCAACTAACTGTTGCCTTATAAAAAACAGGGAAAAATCCCTGAAATTATTTATTCAACCTCAATCATATCAGCATCTGCCTTGCGAAGTGAAAGCTCATAACCACGAACAGTAACCTCAATAGGATCGCCGAGAGGTGCAACCTTACGGATATTTATCTCAACACCCTTTGTAATGCCCATATCCATAATACGGCGCTTTACAGCACCTTCTCCATGGAGCTTAACAACAGTAACGGTATCGCCGATTTTAGCCTGCTTTAAAGTCTTCATTTTATATCCTCCATTAATATTTGTATTTAAACCATTATTTTTGAAGCCATTTCCTTGCTGATTGCAACACGGGATTCCTTGACATTGACAATAAGATTACCGGCGATCGAAGAAATAATTTTAACACTGCCTCCGACTACAAAGCCAAGATTTTCAAGGTGTGTACGTGTTTCAGGTTTACCACCGATTTTTACAATTGTAAGTTCACTGCCCATATCGGCATATGTAAGCGGCATCATAATCATCGCTCCTCTCATAACAATAGCAGGAATGCCAACATTAAAGTTAGCTATTTCTAACCTTTTATATGTTAGCACCGCCTAACCGTTTTGTCAAGAAAAAATTTAAAATAATTTCGATTAATTTTTATATTTCACTATATGTACTAATCATCTTGAAAATAACAATACATTATGTTATAATTTTGAAAATACGATTTAATCAGGATGTGTAAAGCAAATATGAAAATCCATGAATCCGCCGAAAATTATCTTGAGACAATATTAATGATAAAGAACAAAAAAGGGGCAGTACGTTCCATTGATATTGCAAATGAGCTTGAATTTTCAAAACCAAGCGTAAGTGTTGCGATGAAAAACTTAAGAGCAAATGGTTATATTGACGTTGACACTAACGGATATATCACTCTGCTTGAGAGCGGTAAGGAAATTGCAGAAAAAATGTATGAGCGCCATACAATCCTTTCAAATTGGCTGATAAGTCTCGGAGTAGATGAAAAAATCGCTGTTGAAGATGCATGCAAAATTGAGCATATAATCAGCACGGAAAGCTTTGAGGCGATAAAAAAAATACTTTAATTAAGACTATAAAAATTAAAGTCTGTCTCTTTGATATGAGACAGACTTTTTTATTGTATTGCCATTATAAATTATTCACTTTTCGCCATTACATCAAGCGGATTCACTGCTTTACCATCAAGTGTTGTTTCAAAATGCAAATGACTGTCGCTCTTCAGTTCAAACGGAACTGCACCAAGTGTGCCAAGTGTTTGACCGATTGTGACATAGTCACCTTCTGATACATTTACTGTATCGAAGCCACAATATTTTGCAACAAGCTTGCCTCCGTGATCAATTTCAATAACCTTGCCGAGCAGATTATTGCTCTGAACGGAGAGAACAAGTCCATCATTTATAGCCAAGACCTTGCCGCCCTTTGCACATTTAAAGTCAACTGCTGTATGTGCACGGTAATCACCCATAGTCTCATTCTTTACAAGTTCTTCGCTATAGCCTGCAATTACAGCCTCTTCACAAGGATACTTATAAAATGATTTGAATGGCGTATTGGTATCGCTTTGATCCATAGTTGGTTTTTCAGTTGTAGTTACTGTTTTTTCGGTTGTACTGCTCTGTGCCTCAGTCGGATTTGTAGTTTCAGTAACAGTTTCCTTGACTGTTACTCTTTTCTGAACCTCTGTGGTCTGAGTTTGCTTGACTGTTGTAGCCTCATTAACCAATGTATTATTTGTACTTTGAGTTGAAAAATAAACTATAAGTCCAAGTGCAATAATACAAAGGCATATTACTGAAAATAATGCTTTTAGATTTTTATTATTTGGTTTATCTTTAGTAGACATAAATGAACACCTCACAAGCATTATTGCCTGTAAAAATACATTTTATGCAAAATATGTTCACCTTTTTCCAAAAAGCTATTGAAATAAAATTTTATATTTGATAATATACATTTTACTATGAAAAAATTTAATTTTAAACACACCACAATT
>CAMWPJ010000069.1 GCA_947176035.1 uncultured Clostridia bacterium
GTAATAAACAACAAAAATTTTTCAAACATTTTCAAAATAAATTGTGCACTATTCAGGCAAAATTATATAACACCATAAAAATAAACTTTTGAGGAAATTTTTGTTTACATATTAAAACAATTCGTTTATAATATCATTTGAATAAATTATACGTTTTATTATACATAATATAAATAAGGAGTTCAGTTATGGCAAAGGACCAAAAAAAGATGGTGGACGCCATCACCTCTATGGATGAGGATTTTGCAAAATGGTACACAGACGTATGCAAAAAGGCAGAGCTTGTATCCTACACAAGTGTTAAGGGCTGTATGGTTATAAGACCTTATGGTTATGCAATCTGGGAGAATATCCAGAGAATTCTTGATGGTATGTTCAAAGAAACAGGACACGAGAATGTAAATATGCCAATGTTTATCCCCGAGAGCCTGCTGCAGAAGGAGGCCGACCACGTTGAAGGTTTTGCACCTGAATGTGCTTGGGTAACCTATGGCGGCAGTGAAAAGCTTGAGGAAAGACTTTGTGTACGTCCTACATCAGAAACGCTTTTCTGTGAGCATTTCAAGGACATTGTTCATTCTCACAGAGATTTGCCTAAATTATATAATCAGTGGGTATCCGTTGTACGCTGGGAAAAGACAACAAGACCTTTCCTTCGCTCACGTGAATTTTTATGGCAGGAGGGTCATACCCTTCACGCAACAGCTGAGGAGGCTATTGAAGAGACGGAAAAAATGCTCAATGTTTACACAAAATTCTGTCAGGAATACCTTGCAATGCCTGTTGTTCAGGGTATGAAGACAGAGAGCGATAAATTTGCAGGTGCAGAGCGTACATATTGTATTGAAGCTCTTATGCACGACGGCAAGGCTTTACAGGCAGGCACAAGCCACTATTTCGGTGACGGCTTTGCAAAGGCATTTGACATTCAGTATTCAAACAAAGAGAACAAGCTTACATATCCTCACCAGACATCATGGGGTATGACAACAAGACTTATCGGTGCAATCATTATGACACACGGCGATGACAACGGACTTGTACTTCCGCCTGCTGTTGCACCTGTTCAGGTGATGGTTATTCCGATTGCACAGCACAAAGAAGGAGTGCTTGACAAGGCATACGCTCTCACAGATGAGCTTAAGAAAATCTGCAGAGCAAAGATTGATGACTCTTCAAATTCACCGGGCTGGAAATTTGCTGAGTATGAAATGAAGGGTGTTCCTGTACGAGTTGAGCTTGGTCCTAAGGATATCGAAAATAATCAGTGCGTTGTTGTAACACGTCACAACAGAGAAAAAACAATTGTACCTCTTGATAAACTCAGCGAGGTTATTCCGCAGAAGCTGCAGGAGGTTCGTGACGGACTTTATGCAAAGGCGCTTGAAAACAGAGAAAACAGAACATACAAGTGCACAACTATGGATGAAATCACAAAGGCACTTGAAGAAAACGGCGACGGCTTTGTAAAGGCTATGTGGTGCGGTGAAGAAGAGTGCGAGGATAAGGTTAAGGAAGCTACAGGCGTAGGCTCACGCTGTATTCCGTTTGACGAGGAGCAAATTTCAGACGTATGCGTATGCTGCGGCAAACCTGCTAAAAAGATGCTCTATTGGGGCAAGGCTTATTAAGCTTTTATTGTGCAGGGATAATTCAAAAAATTGATCCTGCAATAAATATAAAAACAGATTATATGGAGGAAAAACTATGTCAGTATTGGTTACAGGCGGCTTAGGCTACATCGGCTCACATACCTGTGTCGAGCTTATGAACTCAGGTGCAGAGGTTGTTGTGGTTGACAATCTTTACAACTGCAAAAAAAGCTCTTATGACAGAATCAAGGCTTTAGTCGGCAAGGATTTCAAATTCTATGAGTGCGACATCCGTGATGCAGAAGGTATGAGCGAGATTTTTGAAAAAGAAAGCATCGACTCAGTTATCCACTTTGCAGGACTTAAAGCAGTTGGCGAAAGTGTTGAAAAACCGCTTGAATATTTTGATAACAATGTTAACGGAACACTTGTACTGCTTGATGTTATGAGAAAACACGGCTGTAAAAAAATCGTATTCTCATCATCTGCTACAGTTTACGGTATGAACAATGTATCCCCTCTTACAGAGGATATGGAGGTTGGCGGTGTAACCAACCCATACGGCAGAACAAAATATATGATTGAGTGCATACTCAAGGACCTTTATGTATCTGATAATGCATGGTCCATCTGCTTACTTCGTTACTTTAATCCAATCGGTGCGCACAAAAGCGGTACAATGGGTGAAGACCCGAACGGCATTCCAAACAACCTTATGCCATACATCACACAGGTTGCAATCAAAAAGAGAGAATTTCTCAACGTATGGGGTGATGATTATGATACTCCGGACGGAACAGGTGTAAGAGATTACATTCACGTTGTTGATCTTGCACTCGGTCATCTCAAGGCTGTTGAAAAGGTTGAGGGTGAAAACGGACTCTTCATCTACAACCTCGGCACAGGTACAGGCTACTCCGTACTTGATGTGGTAAAAGCATTTGAGAAGGCATCAGGTCAGGAAATTCCTTATAAAATCGGTCCTCGCCGTGCAGGTGATATTGCTACCTGTTATTCTGAACCAAGCAAGGCACTTAACGAGCTTGGCTGGAAGGCTGAAAGAGGAATTGAGGAAATGTGTGAGGACAGCTGGAGATGGCAGAGCCAGAATCCAAACGGCTATCCGGATTAATTGAATATTTAAGTAAAGCAAAAGACCGCTCAACTGAGCGGTCTTTATTTATTACCTTAGAAAGCCAAAAATGGTTCCAATAAATTCACATCAAATACAATATTGATAAAAGCAATGAACGCCCAAATCAGCAGCAATAACATTACAGGATGTGTAAGCTGAAGCACAAAATCCAATACCATTACATCTTTTTTATATCTTTTTTTATAAAACATTAAAATATTAAATGCAAGATAAAGTGACGGAAATATCACACAATATGCAGATATAATTGAAAGCTTAAAATAAGCACACAGCATTATCGGAAAAGCAAGCAACATAAAAGGATAACCCAAATTAACCAATACATCACTGATTTCAGCTGATAAATCAGCAGAAATATAGTCACATATAATGTATACTCCTGCAAAAGTTTCATATAAAAATACAAGTACAGACAAAATCAGGACAATCTTTTTCTTTATGCTGAAGCCTTTTATATAATCAAAATATTCCCTCATCAGCTATTCCTCAATAAAATAATTCCACAGCTGTGATTTGATTTCTTCATCGTTGACAACATAGAGTTCGGTGCTCATATCATCAGGGTAATAATCAGCATAACGTTCATTACCACCGCTGTTTAAACGTAATATTGATGTATTCTTAATGGTTATAGGCATATTGTTATAATAAAAAGTAAAGAAATAGACATTGCCTATATTTTGAAAATCCTCATTTGTTTTTCGTGCTATGCTGTCATCAGTATAAATTCTTTTAATGGTATTGATTACTTTGCTGTCTTCACCATAGAATTCATCCCTGTCATAACTGCGTACTTCATACGAGGTTATATTTTCAGGTACACATACTGCACAGAAATCATCATACGTCATATCTAAACAGGTGTAGATATAATCGGCATCGTCTGCACCGCGCACACAAAGGAAATTGCCGTAATAATCATCTGCTAATTTCAGAACATCAACCTCTTTGCCCTTTACTTTAATACTGCTTTGGATATAAGATGAGGTTTCATACAACAGATTTTTATCGGCGTATTCATTTTTCACAAGAAACTTATACACCTTATTGTTATACTTGATTGTAGTATTTTCACCCAAGCCGTTAAGCAAAGGTGTATTCTCTTCCTTTTCTTTTTTTAGCACATCACTTCGCTTATAAATAAACCGCTCAAGCGGCTGCTTTACAATAACATATGAGGAATTATTCTCACCTTTATAATAATAGGTCAGAAATCCAACACCGATAAGACGTCCCGATTTAACATCATTTTCGCCGCCCATTTTCCAGCCGACACATCTATATGTGTGCCCCATATAATAAAGCTCCTGCTCATATATCAATCCGCCGCCTGTTAAATCTCTCGGGCCTATTGCATAATACCAACCAACCGGAATGGCAATAAGGATTAAAAGAACAATAAGCACAATTTTTAGTTTTTTATGTTTGATTTTTTCCATAATATCATCTCTCAAACAATTTTGATTTTGTAATTATTATTTCATATATAACCAATACTGCACAGCCTGCTGCATAGCAGGCAATATCTTTCATATCGAAGCTTGAGCCGATAAGCGTTTTCATAAAAGCATTATTTTCAAACCCAAGCAATGCAACAATATTGAAATACTGCAACACTTCAACACCGACTGCAAAAATGAAAACAAACAGCGGTAAGATTTTACATTTAATCGGTACGATTATTCTGACTGCACAATAAAGCACAATTACAACTAAAGCATCGCCAAGATATGGTCTTACAAAATTATCGTGCACAAAAAGTGCAATCAAAACCTCTGTGATGATTAAGAACAAAGCTGTAACTGCATAGCCTGTTCTTATTTTTGTTTTTGCGTTCATAATATCTCCTGTTAATCTGCCATAGTCGCCATTTCCGGATCAATATAAAATTCATCATCATTATAATTATATTGGCTGTAATCAATATAATCGGGATTCACATAATCGTAATCATCATAGTTATTATCATCATGATATTCAGTATCGTAATCTGTCATATCACCATAGTATTCATCCCCGTCGAACGTATGATAGCTTTGCTCATACTGCTTAAATGAATCTGAATTCAGATAAGCACAAAGCTGTTTGTATGCTTTATCATTCGAATAATTATACATCCTGAAATCAGGCTTGTCATAAACATACTGTCCATCGTCATTACAGGAGATAGAATCCGAATATATCATTTTAGAGCGCATAACATAATTAACCTGATTGCTGAGATTTTCGTCATCTGCAAGTTCAAGAATATATGGTATTGCCGAATCTGCAAGGTTGCCGAGATAGGAAACATCCACGCTTTCCAGCTCATTCTGATTAGAAACATTATACTTTGCAACAGCGCCGTCAACATCTGCAAAGGCAAGAGTAATAAACATTGCACTGCAAATGATAATAATCGGCTGCATATAATTGAGCCTCGGCACAAAAATATGAACAATGAAAAATGCAATAATTACAACCAGCATCAGCATAAATACAGATACGAGCAGACGATTTTTTGAAAGACCAAAGATTGAAATATTCAGTCTCATTTTTGACATTGCAGTTATAATCAGCAAAACGGAAAACAGTGAAATAAAACACGATAATGCTTTGATAATAGGCAACAGCTTTTTGCTGTCATTTCTTTTTGCAAGAATTGTTACAACAGAAATAATCAGTATATTAATTACACAAATTGCAAACATTTCAAAAAAGCCGCGCCTTGCAAACACACTTGCCGAATATTCATAATCATCAGGGAGTATTCCGTTAAAGGTGCTGAAAAAATAGGCAAGCTGAGAAAACAGATACACAATATATGTTGCTGAAATAACACTTAAAAAGGATATCACACCTGATGCAGGGATTAATTTGCCAACCGCCGACTTACTCTTTCCTGTTCGCTTGTTTATACCAAGACTTTTGCCAAGCATAAATGAAATAAGATATGGCGCTATGATAAAAGCAAAAATCACCTGCAAAATATATTTACCGATATTATTTATAACAGCATCTATAAGTCCTTCAAATGCAGCATCACTCTTCACAAGCAGAGGTATGATAATAAGCAGTACAGGCAGTGCAACAACAATACCGATTACTGCGTTGAAAGATTTTTTATCTGACTTAGCTGACACTTTAATTGAGCCGAACATATCCGGCAGATTTTTAATCGGATAAAGTAAAGAGCCTGAAACCACATCATTTATCAGCTTAAAGCTGCCCTGCTTATTGTGAAAGGCATTGCTGAGCCCAAGGCAGTAAATTGTGAACAAACCGCCTATAAGAATCAGCAAAATAAAGTTTATGAAACCGTCATCATAAATCGAAAATACGACTGAACCTGCCAAAGAAAGTCCGCCGCAGATAAGTGAGAATACCGACGGTTTAGTCTCTGCACGATAAAGATAAATCGTAGATGCAATAAAAAGCAAAAAATAAAATATTGTGAAACCAAGGTTAAATGCAGGAAAAGCAAAATTGATAAAAATAAACGATAAGACAAAAAATATCAGCATAAATGCCTTGTCTTTGATATCAAGCTTTTTGTATTCCTTAGGCTGAATTGCATAAGGCTGATAAGGCGGTACTGTCGGCTGACAGCTAACACCTGCCTGATGATTTAAAGCAGGCTGACTGTTCTTATTTTGATTATTCTCAGCACTCGGATTATTCATTACAGATTGATAATTCTGCTGATTCATATTTGAGTCCATTACTATTCCTCCTTAACATACTCCAAGATATCACCCGGCTGACAGTCAAGTACCTCACAGATTGCCTCGAGTGTTGAAAAGCGGATTGCCTTTGCCTTGCCTGTTTTGAGTATGGATAAATTCGCCTGTGTAATGCCGATTTTGTTTGCCAGCTCGAGTGAGGACATTTTTCTTTTCGCAAGCATAACGTCAAGATTAACTACAATTCGCATAATGCCCTCCTATATTGTCAAATCGTTTTCGTCTTTGATTACAATTGCGTGTTCAAAAACATTTTTGATTACTCTTAAAATAAGGCCCATAAAACCTGCACCCATTGATAAAAGCAATATAGCTCCAAGACAGATAATTGCAAATAAAATCTGATTGCGTTCATCTGCCTGAAAAACGATACATCCTGCAATGAAGGATGAAAGACAAACAACCGCTGCACCAAAACAGCTCCTGCTTATCGTGCTTAAAAGCTTAACGTTCTTAACATCAAACACAATATCTTTTTGTATATGCACCAAAAGCTTATCAATACAAATTAAAGCGGTGTAGCCAAACGGAACAATGATGCAAAACATTGCCACAGCACATGTGCCGATTTTATAGACTCCATCTTTCAAAATATAGCCATAAGAATTAAACAGCACAAGCAGCGCCACAGCTGCAGCTGCTAAAAGCACATAGCAGGCTCTGACAATAAACTGAGTTAATAAAACAGATTTTTCCTTATTCCACATAGAAAGTTCCTCCAACAATTACAATTTCTACCTTCATTATATCTAAAAATTATCGTTTGTCAATAATTATTTATCATTTTTCAAATATTATTTATTCTTTTTCAAAAAATAAAGGCAGGAATAAATCCCACCCTTAAAACTATAGATTAGTTTATTAAATTTTATCTATATAAAAAACACACAAGCTATAACAATATCAATCACAAACATAACGAGAGATATTGCACCGAGAATATAGGTTGTTTTAATTTTCTTCTGACACTCTTCATTAAGCACAACACCCTTGCTTCTGAAAACCAACCCCACAACCATACCCATAATGGCAAATGCAGGCCACACACCGAGTGTGCACACCCCGATGATTGCCATAATCATTGCAAATTTTGAAAGCTTTAAAACCACATTATTATTCATAAGCAACACCTATACCATATTTAATCTGTATTCTTTCTACCTTTCTTATAAACTGCTCGCCGAAGAAATAAAGGAACACTGCTGTCGCAATGCCGAAAACAAAATTAAACAGAAAGCCGGCACTGTAAACGGCAAGAACTGAATGCAAGCTGAAATCACCTGCAAGCATAAGCACCGATGATAAATCAACAATTATGCTGTAAAGTACAAAAGTCAAAACAAAGCCGACAAACGCTAGGCTTATTTTTTTTACCTTTAATTTAGTGAAAATTAAACCTGCAGCAAATCCGACGAGACCAAGCGCTACCATCTGAAATGGAGTCCACATTCCCTGACCGAAAATAAAATTTGAAATAAATGCTGAAAAAGCACCAACGAGATATCCTCTTTTAGCACCAAGACATACACCGCTTACTATAACGACCGCGCCAATCGGTTTAACCTGCGGTATGAGATAAAACACCGCACGTGACACTACTGCAATTGCGATTAAGCTTGCGAGCAGTGAAAGTTCACGTGCATCTGGCTTACTGTGCTCGAATGAGAAAAAAAACGGCAGCATTGAAATGATAAGCACAGCTATACTTATCAGATAATAGCTTGAGCTGTCAGCAAGCAGCTGCCACACAATTATACTGATAAGACACAAGAGTACACATATCATCTCAAAAACCTTTTTCATAACAGGTCCTCCGTTGATACTGCACTGTCAAGATATGATCTTGTAATTCGTCTTATCTGCGTTGTGTAATAATTTAATTTACTCAAAACATAACGTCTTTTACCCGAAAGAGTAATTATGCCATCTGACAAAAACGATACATAATCAGAAATATCACCGACAAAATTCAAATCGTGAGATACAATGATAACCGTCTTACCATGACTTGAAAGCCCATTTAAATATCCTGCAAGCTCTTTTTTAGCAAAGGCATCAAGTGCCTTTGATGGTTCGTCGAGCAATAAAGTATCAAAATCTGTTTGTGATAATATTGCAAGTGCAAGCCTTTGCATCTGACCGCCGCTGAGGTCATATGGATGATGTGACATAAAGTCAAAAAGATCAAATGACTTTGCTGTATCATCACTTATCTCTTCACCAACAGTATCCTTAGTAAAAAGATACTGTGGATTCTGCGGCATATAGGCAACTTTACCACAAGTCTTAACCTTGCCGCTATATGGCTTTTTTATACCTGCAATTATTTTTAAAAGCGTAGTCTTTCCCGAGCCGTTTGCACCGATGATGGAGTAAATTTTACCACTGTATGCTTCAAAAGAAAGTCGTGACAAAATATCCCTTTCATTTTTGCCATAAGCAAAGGTTACATTTTTCACCTTAACAGATGTATCACTGCTTACGATATTTTCCTGAGGCTTTTCCTTTAAGGCAGCTGCACAAGGTATTGCAGCTTTAACAGTAAGCGGTCTTTCATCAAAAAGTGATGTATAAACAGGCAGATAGTCAAGTACCTTATCCATAGTTTTCAAATTGTCAGGAATATCATTCAAAGCTATACTCCCCTGTTCCATAATAACCAACCTGTCACAGTAATCCACTAAACCTTCAGCCGTGTGAGATGACATTATGACTGTAACACCAAGCTCCTCATTAACACGTTTTAAAAGACTGATAATCTGTGCTGCAGCCTTGGGATCAAGCTGAGCAAGAGGTTCATCAAGTATAAGTGTATCAGCATCCAAAATCATAGCTGCTGCAATTGCCGTAACTGCACGCTCACCACCTGAAAGTTCGCACAATTTTTTATCAAGCATATCAGACAGATTGAAAAACGAGGCAGTCTCCCCAATTTTAAGAGCAATAGCATCATTTTTCATTTTAATATTTTCAAGAGCAAAAGCAAGTTCACTTCTTACATTTTCCGCCACAAAGGACACATCTGTATTCTGTACAACAAAGGCAGTCTGTTGAGAATGATTCACTATATTCCCTGTTACTCTTCCAAAAGGAGACAGCTCCTTTTTTAAAAGGCGGAGAAGAGTGGATTTTCCGCTGCCTGTTCTGCCCATTAAGAGCACAAATTCACCTTTTTTTATTTCAAGATTAATTCCATTCAAGGCATTTGAGCTGCACTTTGGATATGCAAAGCTTAAATCTTCTGTTTTAAATAAAACCATCTCATATCCTCCGTCAAATCAACTATCAATGGTAAAATTGAAAAAATTGTAAAAAGCACTATTGACATAACAGAAATATTATCCATTCTGATAACAGGCTCAAAAATGAATGTCATTTTGCCAAGTGCTCTCATCACACAAAGCACTGCAAAAGCTATAAATTCAGCAGCAATACACACACCATCAGCAATAAAAAAGCTAAATTTTGAATAGCTTGTCCTGCCCCTGCCAAATCCGCGAGCTTTCATTGAGTCAGACACTTCAATGCTTTGCTCAAGAGTAAGTGACAAAAGTGCAGAAAAGTTTTTAATACTGCGTTTTAATTTACTTTTTTCATCATCAAGCAATAACCTCGCATCATTAATCTCCGAAGCATTTTTCCTTAGTCTTGGTATAAACGAAAGTACCATAGAAAATACAAGTGCAGAGTTTGGTGCAAATTTCCCAAATACAGCCAAAAATCTTTCAGATGTTACTACTCGGGAATAGCAGGAAAACCACATAATTAACGAAGATATCATTATGCCCTGACAAAAACCGTAAAAAAGCCCCTCAAACGTAAAATTCATATCAAAGGCTGTAAACAAAACTGTCACACCATAATGTGTAAAAAACATATTGAAAGCAGTAACAAGTAATACCAGCGGTGCAATAAATTTAATAAAATACGCTATTGTACGCTTGCCCTCAAGCTTAAATTTATAGCATAAGGCTGATATAAAACTAATTGCTAAATAAACAGGATTAAATAAAACCAAAGTAAGCACTGTAATCAACACAAAAAACAGGAAGGTAACCCTTGGATTGAATTTAGAAAATCTATCCACAAAACTACCTCCCTGAAACTAAAATTGATATTTAATTATCTTGTTCTTACTTCTTCCTTAGTTTTAAAGGAATAGCCGTACTGATCAAGAATACTCATTTTTTTAAGTGCAAGCTCACAGCCCTTTGATACGCAAAGATTGGGATTAACAGGAACGATAACATCAAGAGCAAGTTCTCTGCTGATAAGAGCATCCATATCATAAAGCTGTGACATACCACCTGTTAAAATAATTCCGCTGTTCGTGATATCGGCAACAAGCTGCGGTGATGTTCGCTCAAAAAGAGCCCTTGCTGCAGCAGTAATACGCTCAAGCTGAGGTCTTAGACACTCACATATTTCATTGCCGCTAACCTCAACTGTCATAGGCAGGCCTGTTGTGCTGTTCCTACCCTTAGCAGTCATTGTGACATCTGTATCGCGAGGTCTTGCACAACCGATATTTATTTTAATATCCTCGGCAGTTCTTATTCCGACAAGAAGACCATATGTCTCGCGCAGATAACGGACAATCGCTTCGTCAAAAGAATCGCCTGCAATCTTAATAGTCTCAATCTGACTCATTGAGCCCTGACTTATAACCGCCATATCAGTAGTACCGGCTCCAATATTGATAACAAAAACTCCGCTTGGATTAATAGGATCAATACCGGCACCAAAGGCTGAACAAAGCGGCTCTTCAATCAGACAAACAGACCTTGCACCTGCTGCAATCAAAACAGATACAAGTGTTCTTTTTTCAACATCAGTGCTCATGGACGGAACAGACGCAACAACTCTTGGCTTAAAAATCGTCTTTTTCAATACCTTATTCATAAAGTAGCGAACCATCTGGCAGGCAAGTGAATAATTGCTTACAGCACCATTCATAATAGGCTGAATAACACTGATACCACTTGGTTCCCTGCCCTGCAAATAATATGCTCTTTTGCCTGCATAAAGTATTTTTTCACTTTGGGTATCATAGGCAATATACGACGGCTCTTCAAGTACAACACCCTTGCCGACAACAGAAATTGTAATTGCACTTGTTCCCAAATCTATTCCTAAATCATAACCGAACATAAAAACATTCCTTAAATTAAATCTTATGAAATATGTTACTTTAAAAACAATATAATGT
>CAMWPJ010000070.1 GCA_947176035.1 uncultured Clostridia bacterium
AATTTATTTTACAAGACTACGCCGCCATTCGACTCCCTGAGATGTCTCGGTGGCGCGGATATCGGTATAAGAGACAGCTTATTTTGATAACAGTGTAGTTCCGACCCAGGGCAAAATGATGATGCTTGAAGCCGGTGATACAGTATTGGTTTTATCACAAACATTGCTGGATGCTGATAACAAAGAAAATTCCGAATATAGCATGGATCGCAGAGCCACTTATGTATATAGAAACGTTAATGGAAAATGGCTGTGTGCAATTGATAATTCTTATGGAACAACCCTTCTTGATTAGGGCTCGAGTCTTGTTGCTCGAAGCAACACAAATTCAATAGGAAACGCTATAGAATCAATACAGTGAAAGCTTACAGAATAAGAGATTTGTGCAACTGGTTACTGATATGACTATAATAATTGAAATGATAGAAATTTGAAAATGATTAAGTACAGAGATATAATATTTAATTAAAGAGGGAAGTATGATTATATTAATTGCAGGAGCATCGCATACAGGCAAAACGAATCTTGCACAAAGGCTGCTTGAAAAATATAAATATCCATATTTGTCAATCGATCATTTAAAAATGGGACTGATTCGCAGCGGCAATACAGATTTAACACCTGAGTCTGATGATAATGTCTTAACAGCTTATCTTTGGAATATTGTTAAGGAAATGATGAAAACAGCGATTGAAAATCATCAGAACCTTGTTGTTGAGGGCTGCTATATCCCATTTGACTGGGAAAAGGATTTCAGCCATGAATATTTAAAGGAAATCAGATATTACTGCCTCATAATGAGCAGAGAATATATTGATAATTATTTTGACGATATAAAGAAATTTGCAAGTGTAATCGAAAACCGCGGTGATGATTCCTGGTGCAGTAAGGACATGGTTTTAAGAGATAATCTTTATAATCTTGAAATGTGCAAAAAGTATGGCTGCAATTATATCCTGATTGATAAAAATTACAATGTTGATATTGAACTGTGATGTGAAGCGGAGGTGATTTACTGTGAGCAAAACAAAAAAACTATTTTTAACCATGTTCTTTGTGATGCTTATTTTGACAGTTACATTTATTGTGCTTACAGTGACTACAGGTAATTCTGTATGCTATACGCTTTCGATCACCTTTGGCACAGTTTTTTATCACTTTGCAATGAGATTGCTTGTCGGTAAATTTACAGGTCATAAATTTAATTATAAAAGCTTTTGGTTTAAAGAAAAGAGTTTTGAAAAGCATTTGTATAAAGCTCTCAGGGTTAAAAAGTGGAAGGGCAAAATGCCATCATATAATCCTCAGACGTATATGACAAAGAATGTTCCTTTAGAGACTATCATCAATACAATGTGCAGGAATGAGGTAATACACGAAATAATTGCATTGCTTAGCTTTGTACCGATATTGTTTTCGCTTGCTTTTGATGCAGTTTTGGTGTTCGTCATAACTTCAATTATCGCCTGTATGTGTGATTTAACCTTTGTTGTTATGCAAAGATATAACCGCCCAAGAGTTGTCAGGCTGATGGAAAGGCAACGTGAGCAAAAAGGCAGGGGGAATTAGAATATGAATTTCGGCTTTTCATATATCGGTTTAACTTATTTATTAATGCTTTTTATACCCAATTTATTCTGGACAAAGAATAAGCCTGCGCATTATGATGAATATGTTAAAAACGAGAATAAAATACTTCGTATTTTTGAAAATATCGGACAGGTGCTTGTCGCTTGTATTGTGTTGGTTTTTAAGGAGTTTAACATAAAAAAAGGCTCTTTTTGGATAATATGGCTTATACTTTCATTTGCTTTTATGATGCTTTATGAAATTTATTGGATTAAGTATTTTAAAAGTGAAAAGAATATGAGCGATTTTTACAGCAGTTTGCTTGGAATACCCGTTGCAGGTGCAACGCTTCCTGTTATTGCATTTTTTTTGCTTGGTATTTATGGTAAAAATATACTGCTCATCATTGCAGCTGTCATACTCGGAATCGGGCATATCGGCATACATATTGGTCATAAAAAGGAATTGCAATAAATTCATATAATCCCCTCAGCAGGGCAAACTGTTATTGAGGTGATTTTAAATGGCAAAGCAAGGTATGAAACGACCTGAGCGAACACATACGCAGGCAAGAAATGAAGCAGCACCTGTTCCTGAAATTCAGGGCAAGGCGAAGAGCGGAAAGCGGCATGCACGTGCAATCATTGCAGGTACACATTCTCCAAATCAGAAGGTGTATCATGCAGTGCCGTATTCCAAAAAGCAGACGCAGGAAAAGCCGATATCCGATGTGTATTCTGCTATAGATACTGATTTGGCGAGAGATAATCTTGAAAACGACATTACTGCCGCAGATTTGCAGGATTTATAAGCTTTTAAAGGAATGGTTTTATGCCGTTCCTTTTTTTATATATCGTGATGATTATTGATTGTATATGCAAAGTGTGTTAAAATAAATTCAGGAAAGAGGTGCGTTGCTGTGCTGTTTAAAAAGCGAGAGTATAAATTGTATCTTGATATACTGGATAATGAAATAAAAACAGGCAGTATGTATAATCTGAAATCAGCAAGGCTTGTTTATGTGAAGGGAAAAGGCGCTCTTTCCGTCAGTCACGATACGATTGCGGATTCTTATTGTGGCAGCAGAACAATAAGCGAAATAAAGCTAAATGATATACCTCTTATTCAGATCAATTCACCCGGATGTCCTACCTGCGAAAGCATTGTATTTACGGGGTACGGAATTGAAAAGGCAGAGTGCAGAGAGCTTGGCAGTATCAGTGATAAAATAAATTCTGGTTTTGTATCACTTGACAAATCCATTGAAGATTTAAAGCCGTTGCTTTTATTATTGGAAAGCGGTCTGTATGTTATTGCCGATGCTTTGTGTTATCCTACGGATGGGGATGGAAATTTCTTCTGGGATGTTCCCAATGAGCCTGTGGAATGTAAGGCAACTGCCTGCGCCTATCTGTCAGAAACCTTTCAGACTGTCCCGGGCAATCCTGTATTTTTGTACCCTACTCAAAGTACAGATTGCTATAATAGGGAGCGAGTTAAATACTATGCAGATATGTATAATGAAAACTATAATGATAATCAGCCTCGTGCCATTGTTTATAATTTTGGTGAATTTATTAACTTTATAATTGACGGTCACCATAAAGCGTGTGCAGCCGCGCTTGCAGGACAGCCCTTAAAATGTATAATGATTATTCCGTGTACCTGTCAGGGGTATACTTATAACAAAAAGGATAATGGAAAAGAATTGTCGTGTTTACAGTTCGGTCAGATTTTTATACCTGCACAGCAAATACCTGAAAAATACAGACCCCAATATCGTTATAAAAAATTGGTCATTCATAACAAAAGCAAAATGACGCCAGGGCATATTTGCAGCAGAAAATGGGAGCAGGAATACTTAAACTCGGTAAAAAAATACCCTTCATTTGAGGAGTATGCCGATATGATTTCTTGTGATTTGACAATTGATGATATTACAGAGGAGTTAATAAATCAAAATGTCAGCCTTTGTGAATTTGACGATGAGGCACAGCAGAATTTAAAATCAATTCTGTGTATTTTGAAATTCAACAATGATAAAAGATTCAAGAGTACGGCAATGGCATGTGCTGAAATGAATCAGTATTGTTCAGTAAAAAAGCTGGCTTTCTCTATTTTGCTTGATATGAAGGACGATGATGAGGCAGAGCAGTTTTTCATTGATTACATAGTAAATTGTGATGACAAAAATGATCCTTTGCTTTCTGCCGCAAATTCCTTTTGGGATTGATTAAAGGCGTATGCAGGGCATGGATTTTTTATTTATAGTAAGAGGTATATAACATTCAATTTCGTATGAAATTGAACTGCCTAAGGAGATTCAGAGAAAGGATATTAAAGAATTATGAAGAGATATAAAATAGCTGCTGTATTTATGATTATTCACGGTGGTTTTATGGAAATCGGCGGGTGCTTAGCCATAATTCCTGCGTTGATAATGGGAAGTGATAAATTCGATATTGGTCAATATTTTTCGTTTAAGCTTCCTTATTTTCAGGATAATCTTTATCTGATGATTATTATGGGTGCCATGTATGGCGTAGTAAGAGTTATCGGTGCTGTGGGGCTGTTAAAAAACAAAATGTGGGGCTTATCGCTTTCGATAATTAATTGTGTTATCACTATGACTTTAATGATGTTTTTATTGCCGGCGGGTATAATGGACGGAATTTTTGCCTGCAGCTCTTTGATCTTAATTCTCACTCAATATTTTGGAGATAGAAAAGTAACCGATTAACCCTGTGAAATTTATCATTATTAAGGCGGATATTGTATGCAAACAGATTTAACAGTTATACCGAATGTGGGTAAAAGGACGAAGGAATCTTTGATGAATATGGGCATTGCCTGTGTTGAGGATTTGATAGGGCAGGATCCTGAGGAGCTTTATATTAAGGATTGCCTCGCTAAAGGTTTTCAGGTTGACCGATGCCAGCTTTATCTTTTCAGAATGGCTGTATATTATGCCGAGCATAGTAAATGGGAAGATGAAAAACTCAAATGGTGGTATTGGAAGGATAAGTCCTATCCTGAAAATAAGTAATAAGATTGGAGATACTTTGGAATTTATAAAAGCAAAAACACTTCTGACTAAAGTCAAAAATGGTGATATGTGGTACGGTATGGATTACAATATGAATCTTTATCGCGGATGCTCCCATGGCTGTATTTATTGTGACAGCAGAAGCAATTGTTATCATATAGATAATTTTGATGTGGTAAGAGGTAAGGTGAATGCTTTAGCTATATTGGAAAGTGAGCTTGCAAGAAAGAGGCAAAAGGGTGTAATCGGTATCGGTGCTATGTCTGATACTTACAATCCTCAGGAGTTTAAGTATGAATTAACAAGAGGGGCACTAAAGCTGATTGAAAAATACGGCTTTGGTGTATCTGTTGACACGAAAAGTGATTTGGTGTTGAGAGACATGGACCTGTTAAAAAAGATAGGTGAGAAGAATGATGTTATCGTTAAGCTTACAATTACTACACCAAATGATGATTTGTCAAGGATAATTGAGCCGAGAGTTTGTCCGTCATCACAAAGATTTGAGGCGGTAAAAGCTCTGAATGAAAATGGAATTTTTGCCGGTGTTATGATGAATCCGACTCTTCCGTTTATTACCGATAAGCCTGAAGATATCAGACAAATGGTATATCTGGCACATAAAAATGGTGCAAAATTTATTCATACCTTTTTAGGCATGACATTAAGAGAAAATCAAAAGGACTATTATTATCAGCAGCTTGATAAGCATTTCCCGAATTTGAAGGATAGATATATAACCGTCTATGGCAGCAAATATGTTTGTAATGTACAGAATTATAATTATTTGTTTAGCATTTTTAAGAATGAATGTAATAAATATGGTATTTTGTATGATATGAGAGCTATTGTCAAGGCTTATAAAAAACATAATAAAATTTATGAGCAGACCTCATTTTTTTAATATGCATTTTAATGATATAAGCCCAAAAGAACCTGATTTCGTTTTCACGGAATCAGGTTCTTTTATATTTAGTTTATTTGTCAAAGCTTGGATTGAAAGCGTAGTAGTTTTTGCTGTTAAGTTTATCGGTAACAAGTCTAAGACCTTCACCACACCCCCAATCTTGTAAACTTTTTGCTTAAATTTCGGTGTAAGGTGTACCCCTGCACCAATTTTTTGTTTATATATTCCATATGATGTCAATTTTATCACTTGTTGCATAGATTTTTTTGATTACTGCATTTGCAAGTTCACGCTTTTGTTCAAATGATAGTTCCTTCAACTTATTAAAATCACATACAATTTTTTTATTTTCAGAATAGCTTTTTTGGCTGAGTTTTTGAATTTTGTTCTGTAGTTGTATTTTTTCATTATGAAGTCTTTCAACATTTATGTTGATATATGTCATAACGGTTTCGTTTGCACCTGCAACATTTTTTACGTTTTCATTTATCTCATTTTCTATTGCAGTCAGTCGTGTTTTTAGATCCTCAATTTTAGGGTTATTGGCTGTAGTAGCTGTAATTTCAATTTCCCTAAAGTCAGAGAGCTTTGTCTTAATTTTCTGCAATATCAAATCTTCAAATTCATCTGCGTGAATTGTTCCACAGCCATGGCACAGATTGTCATTTATCCTATGTGAACAGAGAAAGTAACTGATATTTTTTTTTACATAGTTCTTTCTTACAAGTGCATAACAACATTTACCACACTTAACCAAGCCTGCAAGCCAGGTGTTTTTCGCCTTTGGATTGCGTTTAATCTGCTGTTGGTTAAGTGCTCGTTCTCTGCACCTTATCCATAAATCAGAGTCGATAAATCCCTCGTGCGGTGCAAGCACAAGAACAGCATTAGAAAGGTCCGTTTGCTTTCGTGTATTCTTGCTGCCTGTATAAAGATAGCATCCGTTTGTACCAATAAAATCTTCAGGCAAATTGATAATCTTCACACCTTTGGATTTGAAGAAATTATACACATTTATGTCTGCTTTTACATAAACGGGATTTTTGATAAAGTCCTGTATTCTTGCTCGTGTAACACTTCTGTTACGCCTGCATTCAGGGGGCATATCACGCACCGCTTTTGCAATATCCTCGTTGGAATAATTCACATCCGCATACATTTCAAAGACCTTTTTGACAAGTTCAACCTCATCAGGTATCTGCTCATACATCGATGTTTTGATACCATCAATCGTCAAATCAACTTTTTTGAAACCAACAGGCACAGGGCCTCCCATATAAAAGCCTTTCTGACTGCGTGAGATATAGTTATCCTTAACTCGCTGTTGCGTAGTTTCACGCTCAAGCTGAGCGAAGGTTATGCAGATATTCAGCATTGCCCTGCCCATAGGTGTGCTTGTATCGAACTTCTCGGTAGCTGATGAAAATTCAACACCGAGCTTGCCGAAAGTATCCATCATATTTGAAAAATCAAGAATACTTCTGCTGATTCGGTCAAGCTTGTAAACGATGACCTTAGTGATTCCTTTGCACCCTGTCTTTATGTCCTGCATCATTCTTTGAAATTCAGGGCGGTTTGTATTTTTACCGCTGAATCCTTTATCCTTATATATTAAAAATGCCTCACCTCTTGCCTCGTAGGTACACATTTCAATCTGCGATTCGATTGAAATGCTGTCCTCTTTTTCTACCGATTGCCGAGCATAAATTGCGATCATAAATAAGTTACCTCATTTCTGACCGATAAATGAGCGTCAATTATATAAAGTTTATCTCAAGTTCGGTTTATTTGTTGTTTTTACCAAATGCTTTCACTAAAAAATTTTTTACAGTCATTCGATTTTGTTCAATTTCGTCATTAGTGAGATTGGGGGAATATTCGTTTACTATGGCTTTTCTTTTTCCAAAATCAACCTCATAACTTTTAATTAATTTTTCATTGATAACAGATTTATCCATAGCTGCACATCTCCTCACACTCATTTATATTGCGGGGACAAGGTGCAGTATTCAAGTTTGGATTTTTTATTATAGTAAAACAGAAAATGATGGTGTGACAAATTATACTACTCTAATCTTTTAGTTATAGCAATCATTATTTTTGATAATATTTTTATAAGCCGGGGTATATTTTGAATAGTTCTATTGACTTAGCAAGGCGCGCTGTTATATAATTATTTTATATATAAATATAAGAAAAAATGGTTTTTACACATTAAAAAATTTTGTTGAATGCTGTTTTTAGACTGTATATTTAATAATGGTTGTTATTACTTATTGTAAATTTAAGAGGATATGAATATGAATTTTAAACCTTTTGAAAATAGAATTTGGCTTTCGTCACCAACAATGCACGGTGACGAATTAAAGTATATGACAGAAGCTTATGAAACAAATTGGATGTCCACAGTTGGTGAAAACATCAATGAGATTGAAAAGCAGATTTGTGAAAAAGTCGGTTGCAAATATGCTGTTGCACTTTCTTCCGGTACAGCATCACTTCATTTAGCAATGAAACTTGCTGGTGTAAAATTCGGAGATAAAGTGTTTTGTTCTGATTTGACCTTTGATGCAACAGTAAATCCGGTCGTTTATGAGGGTGGAGTTCCGGTTTTTATTGATACAGAGTATGGCACGTGGAATATGGATCCAATTGCTCTTGATAAAGCATTTGAGATATATCCGGAAGTTAAGATCGTAGTTGTCACACATCTTTATGGAACACCGGCCAAGATTGATGAGATTAAATCTATCTGTGATAAGTATGGTGCAACAATTATTGAGGATGCCGCAGAGTCGCTTGGTGCTACATACAAAGGACAGCAGACTGGTACATTTGGGAATTACAATTGTATTAGCTTTAACGGTAATAAGATTATAACGGGTTCAAGTGGAGGAATGCTGCTTACTGATGATAAAAAAGCGGCAGATAAAGTAAGAAAATGGTCTACGCAGTCAAGAGAGAATGCACCATGGTATCAGCATGAGGAGATTGGATACAATTACAGAATGTCTAATGTTATTGCAGGTGTAGTTCGTGGTCAGATTCCATATCTTGATGAGCATATAGCACAGAAAAAAGCAATTTATATGTGTTACAAGGATGCTTTCAAGGATTTGCCTGTAAAAATGAATCCTTATGACAAAGCGAATAGCGAACCGAATTTTTGGTTGTCTTGCTTGATTATTGACGAAGATGCAATATGCAAGCAGGTTAGAGGTGAGCAGGATTACTGCTATGTTTCCGAAACAGGTAAAACTTGTCCACACGAGATTTTAGATAAACTAGCAGAAATAAATGCAGAGGGTCGTCCGATTTGGAAGCCGATGCATATGCAACCGATTTATAGAATGAACGGATTTGTTACTCGTGATGGTAATGGCAGAGCAAGGACAAATGCGTATATTGCCAGTGATACTGTGGATATAGGAATGGATATTTTCAATCGTGGTTTGTGTTTACCGTCAGATATTAATATGACAGCTAAACAGCAAGAAATCATTATTGAAATTATCAAATCTTGTTTTGAATAAAAGATGAAGAGTGAAGAATATGTATAAACATTTTAAAAGATTTTTTGATATTATTTCGTCACTGCTTGCGATTATTGTTTTGGCTATTCCTATGGCCTTATTAGCATTTTTGGTAAGAGTAAAGCTTGGTGGACCGATAATCTTCAAACAAGATAGACCAGGCAAAGATGGGGAAATTTTTACATTGATGAAGTTCAGAACTATGACAAATCAGTGTGATGAAAATGGGAATTTACTGCCTGATGAAGTGCGTCTTACAAAATTCGGTGTTTTTCTGCGGTCTACAAGTTTGGATGAATTGCCGGAACTATTCAATATTCTAAAGGGTGATATGAGTGTTATTGGTCCAAGACCTTTACTGGTGCAATATCTTGACAGATATAATGAACATCAAGCAAGACGGCATCTAGTAAAACCCGGGTTATCTGGTTGGGCACAGGTGAATGGCAGAAATGCTATCAGTTGGGAACAAAAATTCGACTATGATGTTGAATATGTGAATAATATCAGTTTAATGCTTGATGTTAAAATTCTTTTAATGACAATTATTAATGTTATTAAAAAAGATGGAATAAGCAGTGAAACCAGTGTTACTATGGAAGAGTTTATGGGCAGTGAGGAAAAGGAAATTGTAAATGTCTAAATCAGTCATTATTATCGGTGCAAGTGGACACGGCAAGGTAATTGCAGATATTATTATTAGGTCTGGCGATAAGGTTGTTGGATTCCTTGATGACGGAGTTGATAAGGGAACGCTTGTTGTAGGTGTTGAGGTTTTAGGTAAAATTGAAGATTATAAAAATTTCCCGGATTGTGAATTTGTAATCGCAATCGGTAATCCATATGTTAGAAAAAAAATTGCTGATTTGCTTTCAGTTAAGTGGTACACAGCAATCCATCCAACAGCAGTTATTTCTTCACTGGATGCTGACATTGGAGCGGGTACAGCAATTATGGCTAATGCGGTTATTAATCCTGGTGTAAAAATCGGTAGGCATTGTATTATAAATACGGGAGCCGTTGTTGAGCATGATAATGTATTAAGAGATTTTGTTCATATTTCACCCAAGGCAGTTTTAGCTGGTACTGTTAGTGTTGGACAATCAACACATATTGGTGTTGGTGCTGTGGTAATCAATAATGTTTCAATAACATCCAATTGTATTATCGGCGGTGGTTCAGCAGTGGTTAAGGATATTACCGAAAGCGGAACATATGTAGGTGTTCCTGCAAGGAGGATCAAATGAGAATTTTAGTGGCAGCAAATTTTGATGTTGGTCTTTATAAATTTCGAAAGGAACTTTTACAGGAATTTATTAATAGAGGACATCAGGTTTATATTTCACTTCCAAAGGGTGATTTAGTAGCTCCTCTTGTTGAAATGGGTTGTGAATTTATTGAAACTGATATTGATCGCCGTGGGACGAATCCTTTGACAGATATAAAGCTGATTATGTCATACAAGTCAATATTGAAAAAAGTTAAGCCTGATTTAGTAATTACATACACAATTAAGCCCAATATATATATGGGTATTGCATGCAGACAAAGTAAAACACCTTATGCTATAAATATTACTGGCTTAGGAACTGCTTTTCAAAATAGCGGAACAGTATTAAAACTGTTTACTGTGCTCTATAAATTTGCTTGTAAAAAGGCTAACACAGTTATTTTCGAAAATTGTGATAACATGCAAACCTTTGTCAATTTTTGTATTGTTAAAAATGAGCAGTGCCTGCTTAATAACGGAGCCGGTGTAAATATTGAAGAATATGTGAAAGCACCGTATCCAAATGATAATGAAATACGATTTTTGTTTATCGGACGGGTTATGAAGGAAAAGGGTATTGATGAGCTTTTCTCCGCTGCAAAAAGAATGAATGATGAATATGACAATATTTATTTCGATATAGTAGGTCCTTATGAGGACGATTATAAGGATATAACCGAAAGGCTGCAGGCACAGGGGATAATCACATATTACGGTTATCAGGAAGATGTTAAGCCATTCATAGAAAAATGTCATTGTTTTGTTCTCCCGTCGTGGCATGAGGGAATGGCAAATACAAATCTTGAATGTGGTGCTATGGGCAGACCAATTATTACAAGTGATATAAACGGTTGTCTTGAGGCCGTAATTAATAATAAATCCGGTTTTTTAGTTCAACCAAAAAATTCTAATGATTTATATGATAAGATTAAGAGCTTTATTTATTTACCTTATGAGGAAAAAGTGCAAATGGCAGAATGCTCACATAATCATATCGTAGAACATTTCGATAAAAAATTAATAGTTGAAAGAACAGTTGAAAGATTAAAAGTATAGTTTTATTTAGAATATTTTTAGAAAGGAGAGTGCCTTATGACAAATGTATTTTTGCTTATCTTTGCAGTGTTTGTATTTGCTTATATTGCACAATATTGTAAAAGACAAGCAGTTACTGCAGGTATAGCTCCTTACAATAAAAATAATGAATCAGGTAAAGGATTTGCACCATTATTCTTTGTATTGGTTGTTTTTTTATTGATATTATTTTCATCATTCAGAACAAGATATAATGATAC
>CAMWPJ010000071.1 GCA_947176035.1 uncultured Clostridia bacterium
TCAGATTGTTTAAAGTCATCTGCAAGAATCATCAGAGTTATGCCAAATATCAACGCTAAGGTTGGTGAGGCAATCAGTGCATATTGCTTCAATGAGCTGGTAACTGATGAAGATAAAGAGAATGTTGAAATGCTGCTTGATTGTATAGGCAAGGTAATGTGTCTTGATGAAAGTTCATTCCCTCTTTTTGGTGTTCTTGGCGGTTGTGCTCCTGCATATGCTTATATGTTTATTGATGCACTCGCAAGAGCCGGAGTTAAAAATGGTATGAAAAAGGATGATGCCCTCAAAATTGCAGCGCAAACGGTTTATGGTAGTGCTAAAATGATTCTTGAAAGTGATGAGCATCCATGGAAGCTTATAGATAATGTATGCTCACCTGGTGGAACAACTATTGAGGGTATAACATCACTGCAGGCTGATGGCTTTGAAAAGGCAGTGCATAATGCAGTTGATAAAGCACTTGATAAAGACAAAAGATTATAAGCTGATATAATTAAAGCACCTTGATTTCAAAATCAAGGTGCTTTAATTATTATATTATTTGCTTTGCTGTTCAAAAATAGGATAGCGATATTTTTCATCGTCAGTTATTTTCTTAACAACTTTACAAGGAACACCGACTGCAACAACATTACTTGGTATAGACTTAGTTACTACGCTACCTGCTCCGATAACAGAATTATCTCCAATAGTAACACCTGCAAGAATTGTAGAACTGGCACCAATCCAAACATTATTTCCAACAGTGATTGGTTTTGCAATTTCAAGTCCTGCTTTGCGTTGTTCAGCATCGAGTGGATGTTCAGCAGTGGTAAAACAACAATTTGGTGCAATAAATACATTATCTCCGAATTCAACTCTTGCACCATCAGTAATAATTAAATTATGATTTGAATAAAAATAATTGCCTACTGATATATTATATCCGTAATCACACCAGAACGGTGGTGTGATTACAACCTCGTCACCCATAGTGCCCAACAGATCTTTAAGTACCTCTTGTTGCTTATCGCTGTCATTAGGATTTAACTGATTATATTTGTAACACTTATCCTTACATATTTTAATTTCGTTCTCAAATTCAGGGTTATAGCATCCCTGAAAAAGGCAATTTATAGGAATTCAGGTTTATTATCCATAATTATTCCTTTTTGAAAACTTATAAATGTTTTTTTATCTCATCAACCATATCTGTCTTTTCCCAAGACACACCAAGGTCTTCCCTGCCCATATGACCATATGCTGCAACATTTTTGTAAACAGGTCTTCTGAGATCAAGTCTGTTTATTATTGCTGATGGACGAAGATCAAATACCTTGTTAACAATATCACTGATTTTTTCATCATCAATTTTGCCTGTGCCAAAGGTATCAACCATAACAGATACAGGTTTTGCAACACCGATTGCATACGCGAGCTCAACCTCACATTTATCAGCAAGACCTGCAGCAACAATATTTTTTGCAACCCAGCGTGCAGCATAAGCGGCACTTCTGTCAACTTTTGTTGGGTCTTTACCACTGAATGCGCCACCGCCGTGACGTGCATATCCACCATATGTATCAACGATTATCTTACGTCCTGTAAGACCCGAATCGCCATGAGGGCCGCCAATAACAAATCTGCCTGTAGGATTAACATAATAGTTAGTGCTCTCATCAATAAGATCAGCAGGAATTGTTGTTTTGATAACCTTTTCTATAATATCGGCTCTAAGCTGAGAAAGCTCAACATCGGCACTATGCTGACTTGATACTACAACGGTCGTAACTTTAACAGGCTTACCATCATCATACTCAACTGTAACCTGTGTCTTGCCATCTGCATAGAGATAAGGCAATGTGCCATTCTCTCTAACCTCTGTTAGCTTAACAGCGAGCTTATGAGCAAGACTGATTGGCATAGGCATAAGTTCATCAGTTTCGTTGCATGCATAGCCAAACATCATACCCTGATCACCGGCACCATTCAGATTATATTCATCGTCTTCGCAATTTTTAAGCTCATATGACTTATCTACACCCATAGCAATATCAGCTGATTGCTTATCAAGTGCTGTAAGCACTGCACAGGTATTTCCGTTAAAACCCTTTTTGTCATCATCATAACCGATTTCGCAAACCGTTTTACGAACAATTGCAGGAATATCTACCTGAGCATTAGTTGTAATTTCACCCATAACAAGAACCTGACCTGTTGTACATGTAGTTTCACAGGCAACACGACTCATAGGATCCTGCTTTAACATTTCATCTAAAATAGCATCAGAAATCTGGTCACAAATTTTGTCAGGATGTCCTTTTGTAACAGATTCACTTGTAAATAAAAACTTTGACATAATATCCTCTCCTTACAGTAACAAAAAAACACATACGAGTGTATGTGCAGCAATAAACCTCATCACTCGGAATAACGCAGGTATTAGCACCTTACAAACGCAGGTTGCTGTGGCATCAAAGGGCCTGTCCCTCCGCCACTCTAGATAAGCAATATTCAGTTCTCACTAATAATACATCAAAGAAAGAGGCTTGTCAACTATATTTTGTATATATTTTGCATTTGACAAATTTATAACAATATATATGACCAAGAAATGCTTATTTTTTCAATATTTTTTTATCAATACTGTTGCAATTTGTTTATAATTAGTTTATAATTTGCTTGTATGTAATTGTGTAAAAAGCAGTATATTGCTAAGCACACATTTAAGGAGGAAAAATTATGTCAAAGAAAACCGTATTCATTACCGGCGGTACCGGTAATATGGGTTGGGCAGCTGTGCAGGAAATGCTTAAGCACCCAAGCGACATCAATATCAAGATGCTTGCTCGTAAAAGCCCAAAGAACGAAGAGAAGTTAAAGAGTCTTATGGCTAAGCCGAACATTAAGATTGTTTGGGGTGACCTTACTGATTATGACTCAATCCTTGAGGGTGTAACAGGCTCTGATTATGTTCTTCATATTGGTGGTATGGTATCACCTACAGCTGACTGGAAGCCATACAGAACACAGAAAACAAACATCGGTGCTGCTGAAAGCATCTGCAAGGCTGTGCTTGCTCAGCCTGATCCTGATGCAATCAAGGTTTGCTACATAGGTACTGTTGCTGAAACAGGCGGACGTAACTACCCTATCCACTGGGGACGCTGCGGTGATCCGATTAAGATTTCTATTTATGACCACTATGCAATTTCAAAGACTGTTGCTGAGCGTACATTCGTTGAGAGCGGTATCAAAAATTGGGTTGTAATGCGTCAGTCAGGTATTCTTTATCCAAACATTCTTAAGAATATGGATCCAATTATGTTCCATGTGCCAATCAATGGTGTTCTTGAATGGTGTACTGTTGAGGATTCAGGTCGTCTTATGTGTAACCTTGTTCTTGAGGATAAGGCAGGTAATCTTGGAGCTGATTTCTGGAATCACTTCTTCAACATCGGTTCAGGTAAGGAATACAGAATTTCTAACTATGAGTTCGAGTGCTTACTTCTTGGTACCCTTGGTCTTGCAGGTCCTGAAAAGCTCTTTGATCCTAACTGGTTTATCACTAAAAACTTCCACGGTCAGTTCTATGCTGATGGCGACAAGCTTGAGGATTTCCTCCACTTCCGTGAGAATCTTCCTGTTCAGGATTATTTCAACAGACTTGCTACACAGGTTCCTTTCTATTTCACAATTCCAAGATATCTTCCTAAGAACATTGTTGCTGCTGCAGCTAAGCCATTTATGAAGAAGATTGCTCAGACACCTGACTTTGGTACTCTTGACTGGGCTGCTAAGGATGATAAGGTTCGTATGAGCGCTTACTACGGCTCAAAGGCTGAGTGGGAAAAAATTCCTACAAAGTGGGAAGACTTTGAAATTATCAAGTTTGATAAAGATAACAGTGCTGCTGAGCAGTTCAAGCTTGATCATGGTTATGATGAGTCAAAGCCTGAATCAGAGCTCGACATTGATGATATGAAGCAGGCTGCTAAGTTCCGCGGCGGTGAATGCTTAAGCGAAACAATGACTAAGGGCGATCTTGCTACAAAGCTTAAGTGGAAATGCGGACTTTGCGGTGCAGAGTTTGAAGCATCACCTGCTCTTATTCTTCTCGGCGGTCACTGGTGCCCAGAGTGCTATATCCCACAGAAAGAATGGAATTATGATGAAATCGCTAAGACAAATCCATTCTTTGCTCAGGTTTGGTATCCAAGCCACACTAAGGAAGAGCACAACGTTTATAAGTTTGATGATCTTTTCCATATTGATGGTGTTAAATGGGACGACATTAAGAGATAATAACATTAATCCCACAGCTTTGTCTGTGGGATTTTTTATGTTCAAACAACCCTGTTGAAAATAATTCTGTTGCATGTTATATTATAATATAATTAAGTATAATGAGGTGTTTATATATGCCAAGCTCGATAGAAGATTATCGCAATTTAATTGAGCGAGGTACAGGAATATGCTCGAACTCGAAGTAAAAGCGAGTAGTATTGAAGAATTCAGAAAGATTGCATTTTTTAATCATTTGATATTTAAGAAATAATTATAAGTAAGGAGGAAAAATATGCCGACTTGGATCAATCATTTCAGAGTGGCTGACAATTTGCTTACTAAGATAAATAATCTCGATAAAGAATATTTTCTGATTGGAAATATTGCTCCTGACTGTGGTATACCGACAGGTAGAAACGGTGAATATATACCTTCTACAAATGTTACGCATTTTACCATTGAGGATATATCTAATAAAACCGATTGTGATTATAATTTCATATATGATAATTATATTAAAAATGAAGCTGATATAAAAAAGCGTTCGTTTTTCATCGGATACTTTGTCCATCTTTTTACAGATTGTGAGTATGCACTTGATATTTATCTTGGGTCAGAGAAAAAATACGGCAAATTTGCTGATAATCAAAAATTGTGGCAAAACTTTAAGAAAGAGCTGCACAATATTGACAATTTGTATATAAGCAATAATATGAGTACGTCTTTTGAATTATTTAAACAGTATAGGGGCTTTAATGAACAATATCCTGAATGGTATAAAAACAACGAAATTACGTATCAAATGAAAAATATTGTTAATTTCTATTCCAATCCAAGGGCAAAGAAATTAAAATATAAATATATTACTCCAAAAGTCATTGATGATTTAATAGAAAGTATAACAATTAAGTTATTTTCAGAATTTGAAAAGAGAGAAATAAAATTATAAAAATTATATATTATAAAATATTATAAGAGCACTGAAGTGAATCAGTGCTCTTTAATCATGTTAAAGCTTGTAATTAATATTTTGACTTGCATGAATAGTTAACAGTACCGTTAACATATCTTCTCATTGTGAAGTTTTTGCCGTTTTGTGAAACAGATAGAGATACATCAGGCGGAGTTACATTTGCATCGGTATAGAATGTACAGGTTATTACACCGCCTTCAACAGTCATTTCAATTTTGATAGGATAACCTGTATTATTTCTCCATCTGAAATCCTGTGCAGTGCCATAAATTGCAGCATCCCTTCCAAGAGGAACATAAGCTACTCTCTGGCTATGCTGATGACGTTCAACTATATCAACATTAGCATACAAAGCACAGTTGAACATAGTTGAGGCTACCTGACAAATACCGCCGCCGATACCATCCTCAGTTTCATCACCGCCTGTGAAAATAGCAGCATTCTTATAGCCTTTAGCGGTTGTTCTGGGACCTACAACATTGTTGAAGGAGAATACCTCACCGGGATATATAATAGTGCCGGAAATAGCCTCTGAAGCAATGCGAAGATTCGTTGTTCTGTTAGCATTGTTTACATAATTGGAGGAATAAGTTGCGTAAACATTTGAAAAATAGGTACCCATATAATAGCTGAGCTGACCATAATAATTCTGACCATCATAATTTCTGAAAGCTCTTACTCTTACATAATAGGTTGCATTTCTATCAATATTTCTGATTGTTTGTGTTGTATTTGATGAGCCGTAAACTACAACTGTTTTAACATTGTTTCTAAGATATACATCTGTACTGTATGCAATGACATATCCTGATGCGTTAATCGGACGCCATGAAACATTAAGGGTATTTCCGTTCTTTGTTACAGAATTTAAAGTTACACGAACAGGTGTTGTAGTAGTATTTACATAACTACTGTAGTCACTGTAGAAATTATTTTTTCCATCAGTACTAAAGGCTCTTACCTTGAAAAAGTAAGCGGTGCATGCAGAATGACCTGATATGGTACAGCTTGTTGTATTAGAATTAACTGTCTTAACCGGAACATAGCTGTCTTTATAAGGATCATATCTGAGAATTTGATAGCCTGACGCACCAGCCGACTTGTTCCATGCAAGTGAAACATCATTTTCAGTAGTATTTGTTACTCTAAGTCCGGTTACCTTTGCAGGAGCAGAGCCACCTGCAAGATAATAGCTCAGTGCGCCGAAATGATAGACGCCATTATAAAACCTTGCTGCGCGTACTCTTACATAATAGGTTGCATTTTTATCAACATTCTTTGCTGTAAACGAATTGTTTGATTCGCCATCAAGAACAGCTGTCTTAACATTATTTTTAAAGTTTATGTCTGTACTGTAAACAATCTGATATCTGGTGCATCTTACGGGCTGCCACTTAATATTCAGATTTGTTCCGTTTTTATTTACAGCAGTAAGTGTTACACGAATAGGAGCAGTGGCAGTGGTAACATGATCACTGTAATCACCGTAATAATTTGTTCCGTTAGTAGTTTTATAAGCTCTCACTTTAAAAAAGTATGCTGTACAAGCTGAATGACCAGTCACAGAACAGCTTGTTGTGTTAGCATTAACTCTCTTAACCTCAACATATTTATTTGTTGCAGGATTATATCTGAGAATCTGATAGCCTGATGCAGCATTTTGCTTATTCCAGGAAAGCCATACAGTATCCGCATCTGTATCATTCACTTTAAGTCCGCTAACCTTACCGGGAACTTCAGCACTCAATTTATAGTAGCTTAATGCGCCGAAATGATAAACACCATCATAAAATCTTGCTGCGCGTACTCTTACATAGTACTGTGTGTTCGGATTAACATTTTTGGCAGTGAATGAACGGTTTTCTTCACCGTCAAGAACTGCACTTGTAACGTTATATCTAAAATTAATATCGGTGCTGTATACGATTTCATATCTAGTTGATCTTACAGGCTCCCACTGTATTCTAAGCTCATTACCACATTTTGTAACTGAAGTAAGAGTGACACGAATTGGTGCCGTAGCTGTTGTAACATGGTCACTGTATTCACCATAACGATTTGTATTACCATCGCTTATAAAAGCTCTTACCTTAAAGAAATATGCAGTACAAGCCGAATGACTCGATATGGTACAGCTTGTAGTATTCGCATTAACTCTCTTAACCTCAACATATTTATCTGTTGCCGGATTATATCTGAGTATCTGATAACCGGAAGCATTGCTTTGCCTATTCCATGTAAGCATAATACTGTCAGCAGTAGTATTGGTTACCTTGAGTCCGGTAACCTTATCGGGAATAGCAGCTTTGCTTGAATAAGCAGCTGTATTACGTTGTGCAGAAGCTGTACTGTTATCATCAGCGAATGCATTAAATGCAAAAAGTGCACAAACTACCATTAAAACAGCAGCAATAATAATTGACAATCTTTTTCTCATTTTTTGAACACCTCTGAATTATTTTTGTCCGTAATAAGCATTTTTTCCATGCTTTCTTTGATAATGCTTATCAAGAAGATACTGTTCAAGACCTATGTTAGAATTTTTATCAAATTGTGCAATTCTTTGAGTACGGCTGGCCATCTTCGCAACCTCCTCAAGAATAAGCGCATTTTCAACAGCCTTAAACGGATCTTTACCCCAAGTAAAAGGTCCGTGTCTGTGAATGAGAACAGCAGGACATTCGTTCGGACTTATTCCCCTTTTTTCAAACTCATCAACGATTACCTTACCAGTATTCAGCTCATATTCAGTGTTTACTTCATCTTCTGTAAGTCCTCTTGCACAAGGAATTGCACCATTAGCAAAATCTGCATGGGTAGTACCATAAGCAGGAATGTCACATCCTGCTTGCGCCCACGCACATGCCCATGATGAATGAGTATGAACGATACCGCCAATACCATTAAATTTTCTATAAAGCTCAAGGTGAGTAGGTGTATCAGATGATGGGTTAAGCTCACCTTCAATCTTATTGCCATCTAAATCCATAACAACCATATCAGATGCTTTCATAGTATCATATGGCACGCCTGACGGCTTTATGACTACTAAATTTGTCTCTTCGTCAATGGCTGAAACATTACCCCAAGTAAGAACAACCAAATTATATTTAACAAGCTGCAGATTAGCCTGAAAAACCTTTTCTTTTAACTCCTCTAACATCTTGCATCACCTTACATTCCAAGCTTATAAGCCACATCATTATAGAATAATTCCTTTTTGAAGGAATTGATTTCTGTATCCTTGTTAATATGAATAAACTCTATACCCATAATCTCAGCAAAATCTCTCATATGCTCAGCGGTAAGTGAATAAGAAAGCACAGAATGATGTGCACCACCTGCATAAATCCAAGCTTCAGCAGATGTCTGAAGACAAGGAAGCGGCTTCCAAAGTACACCGGCTACAGGAAGCTTTGGCATATCGTTTGTCTGCTCTTTGCACTCAACATCATTTACAATCATTCTGAGTCTGTCACCCATGTCAACTAAGGTAACGACAATTGCATTGCCGGTTTGTGCTTTGAATACTAATCTTGCAGGATCTTCCCTATCACCAATACCAAGCGGATGAACCTGAATTTTGGGCTTATCCTTAGCAATTGTAGGACATACCTCAAGCATATGTGAGCCCAAAAGCATTTCATTGCCCGGCTCAAAGTGATATGTGTAATCCTCCATAAAAGCTGTGCCGCCCTCTGTCATACCTTCAGCCATAAGCTTCATAACTCTTGTCATTGCAGCAACTTTCCAGTCACCCTCGGCACCAAAGCCATAACCTTGACGCATAAGGTCCTGCGAAGCCAGACCAGGGAGCTGCCTAAGCTGCTGTAAGTCTTCAAAATTTGTATGAAAAGCACCGAATCCGTTTTCATCGAGGAACTTCTTAATAGCAACCTCTTCCCTTGCCTGATAGTGTACAGCATCGATATTTTCAGTGTCCATATCATAATATTCTTCATATTCAGCCATCTGAGCATCAATTTCAGTGTCTGTCACAAGATTAACCAGTCTTATTATGTCACCGACACCATAATGGTCAACCTGCCAGCCGAGCTTAATTTGTGCTTCAATTTTATCGCCATCAGTAACAGCAACATTTCTCATATTGTCTGATATACGCAGAACTCTGAGTTTTCTTGATTCAGCAGCACCAATGGCAGCTCTCATCCAGATTCCCATTTTGTTCTGGAATTCTTCATCTTTCCAATATCCTGCAGCAACCTTGACCTTTTTTCTCATTCGCGCATGAATATAACCATGCTCTCTGTCACCATGGGCTGACTGATTAAGGTTCATAAAGTCCATATCAATATCACACCAAGGGATATCTCTGTTATACTGAGTATTAACATGAAGATATGGTTTTGAAAGCTCATTAAGACCTGCAATCCACATCTTGGATGGTGAGAAAGTGTGCATCCATGTAATAACACCTGCGCATTCAGGACAATTGTTTGCCTGACACATAATATCCAAAATTTCGCTTGCTGTCTTTACACAAGGCTTTGAGATAACCTTACAGGGCAGCTTTGCGGTCCACTCTTCGCACATTTCCTGGGCATGTGAATTGATATCTGCAAAAATCTCTTCACCATATAAATGCTGTGTTCCCACAACAAACCAAAATTCATAATCATTAATAGCCATATTGTTCACCTCTTAAATATTTTCAACTGCTGACTTTTCTACAGCGAGTGCTTTCTTATATAATTTCATATAATCTGCAAAGCCTTTAACATCTTGCTTGTCAGGCTCAATAACAGAGCTTTTATATCGGCTGAATACATTATTATCGAGATAGTCCTCAAGCGACTCATTTGAACTGTCAGCAACGTATTTTGCAAGTATTGCAATACCCCATGCACCGCCTTCTCCTGCAGTCTCCATAACGGCAACAGGCGTATTCATAGCACCAGCCATTAGCTTTTGACCTACTATTTCTGTCTTAAACAATCCACCATGACCAATTAAAGAATCAATACTTACATTCTCATGCTCAAGTATTTCCATACCAATTTTCAAAGCGGCCATCGTAGAGTAAATCTGTGTTCTCATAAAGTTTGAAAGGTTAAAGTTTGAATTTTCACTTCTTGCAAACAAAGGTCTGCCACTGTCAAGCTTTGTAACAGGTTCACCTGAAAAATAATTGAACGATACTAAACCACCGCAATCTTTATCACCAGTTAGTGCCGCATTATACAGCATATCATAAATCTGTGGTTTTGTAGCTTTGCTGCCTGCAAGCTTTGAAAATTCAATAAATAGGCTTGCCCAATAATCAAGATCCGTGCAGCAGTTATTACAGTGCACCATAGCAACAGGCTTGCCGGATGGTGTAGTGACCATATCAATTTCTTCGTAAACCTTAGAAAGCATCTTCTCAAGAACAATCATGGAGAATATTGATGTACCGGCAGAGACATTGCCTGTTGTTACTCTTACGCTGTTTGTAGCAACCATACCCGTACCTGCATCACCCTCCGGAGGGCACATAACCGCACCTGAATTAAGTTCACCTGTAGGATCAATAAGCAATGCGCCTTCCTCAGTTAAATTACCTGCACTCTCCCCTGCCTGCAAAACTTTAGGCAATACGTCACTAAGATTCCAGCTAAGCTGAGCTATTTCGGAAAGATTATCAAATTGCTGCATCATTTTAGCATCATAGTCATTGGTTGTGCTGTCAATCGGAAACATACCTGATGCCTCACCGATACCAACAACCTTTTCACCACTAAGCTGCCAGTGAACATAGCCTGCAAGAGTTGTTAAAAATGAAATATCATTAATGTGTTCTTCCTTATTCAAAACAGCCTGATAAAGATGAGCTATGCTCCAGCGCTGAGGTATATTAAAATTAAACAATTCAGTCAATCTTTGCGCTGAATCAGCAGTAATTGTATTACGCCAGGTCCTGAATGGTACAAGCTGATTTCCGTTTTTATCAAATGGTAAATAACCGTGCATCATAGCCGAAAAGCCAATTGAAGAAAGCATTTTAATCTTAACACCAAATTTTAACAAAACGTCATTATTAAGATTTGCGTAAGCCTCCTGTAAGCCTGACCATACATCATCAAGACTATATGTCCATATTCCATTTTCAAGCTTGTTTTCCCAATTATAACTGCCTGTTGCAATAGGGTTAAAATCTTTATCTATTAAGACCGCTTTTATTCTTGTTGAGCCGAATTCTATTCCAAGTGATTCGGTGCCGTCAATTATGTATTCACTCATAATAATACCTCTGAAGATTTTGAAAATAACTATGCTTATTTTAACTTATATT
>CAMWPJ010000072.1 GCA_947176035.1 uncultured Clostridia bacterium
TGATTGGAGATGACATATGAAATATATTAAAAATTTAAAGATAAAAAATATATTAATGCTGATTGCTGCAGGCATTGTGAATGCAGTTGGTGTAACCATTTTTATTGCACCTGTTAAGCTTTATGACAGCGGTATATCCGGTACATCCATGCTGTTATCTCAACTGACGCCTGATTTTTTACCCTTATCTTTTTTCCTTTTAATTTTAAATATACCGATTTTCCTTTTCGGTTTAAAAAAGCAAGGCGTTGAATTTACTATTTATTCAATTATTGCAGTAGGTACATACTCATTGTTTGCTTGGCTTATTACAGACATATTACCGATTGATGTAAGCATAGTATCCCCACTTGCAGGAAAAGATTTATTTTTATGTGCACTGTTCGGAGGTCTGATTTCCGGTATAGGCAGCGGTCTTGCAATCAGGTTTGGGGGAGGTATGGATGGCATTGATGTTCTTGCTGTAATCTTTGCAAAAAAAATAGGCATAACAGTTGGAACCTTTATTATGATATATAATGTTATACTGTATATCATCTGCGGAATCATAATTCAAAGCTGGATTCTTCCTTTATATTCAATCGTTACATATGCGGCAGCACTCAAAACAATCGATTTTATCATCGAAGGCTTTGATCGTTCAAAATCAGCAATGATTATTACAACAAAGCACGAGGAAATATGTGAAAAGCTGTCTGCTACCTTTGAAAACGGAATTACAATTTTAGATGCCAAAGGATACTATTCAAACTCAGATAAAACGATGATTTATTTTGTAATCAACCGATTTCAGGTTGGTAAAATGCGTGAAATTGTACACAGCATAGATAAAAACGCTTACATTTCAATCACTGAGGTTGCAGATGTTTTTGGTGCAAAGCAAGTAAAAAGCGAGACAAATAAATAAATTTAATCCTCAAGAAACATAAAAAAAGGAGCATCGTAAGATGCTCCTTTTAATTTAATATTATTTGTTTTTCTTAGCAGCCTTTTCAGCCTTACGTCTTGCAAGCTCGGCAGCTTCTTCCTCTCGCTTTCTGGCAGCTTCCTCTTCTTTAATTCTGTCCTCTTCAGCGGCTTTTTCTTTAGCCTCTTCATAAAGAGCAGCAATTTCGTCAAAGTGACTGTAATTCTCCTGCTGAATAAGAAGCTTCTTAGCCTCATTAAACGGCTTAGCAGCACGATTAAATTTAGCAAACTCATCCATAAGAGCCTTGGCCTGTTTCTGAACATCCTTCTTTTCAGAAGCAGCAGCCTTAATCTTAGCCTTAAGCTCAGCTGCAAGTTCTTTTTCGCCTGCTCTTTTAGCAACTGTCATTTCCTCAGTAAGCTCGAAAATCTGTTCATCAATAGCATCTTCTTTGTCAAAGAGTGCTGTAAGAGCGGTCATATCCGGTTCAACAAATTCATTCATCGAGCCGTAATACTTATCATAAGCCTTCTTGGCAGAAATTTTGTTCTTAGCAAGTTCAATTTCAAACTTACGGAATTCCTTTTCTTCATCAGTGTTTTTAGGGAGTGATTTAGCAGCTGCACGTTCAATGTGCGCCTGTCTCAAATCAATTTTGGCAATACCATCAAGGCCCTGAGCATAAATTGTCTCATAAACCTTAACCTCATGTCTGAACAAGTCTGAATCGAACTTATCAAGCTCAGCACAAACAAATTTTGCAACATCAATTTCCTCGTTGAAAAGAAGAGCATCTTTATATGCTTTCTTAGCAGCCTTCTTTTCTGCCTTATCGGAAATGCCCTTATAGCTGTTCTTAGAAATATCCTTAGGTGTTGCTGCAGCCATCTCACGAGCCTCATTAACAAGATCGATAGCCTCAACAATCTGATGATTGCCCAAAGCATTATTGCCGTAATCCTCAAAGAGTGAACGAACCTGAAGTACACGGATAATACTCTTCTGCTTTTTCTCTGTAAAGTCATAGAAGAAATATGGAACAACATTAAGGAACGCACCAACAGCAGCCATAAGTACAAGTGCTGTCATAAGAGTATGAAGAAGTCCCGGCTGTCCTGTATTGACATCAAGAATATCATAAGGTGAAGCGTAACCATTGCCCTCATATACGCCATAATGCTCCTGAACAGCAGGTAATACTGCCGATGTAAGGAGAGTAATAATATTACCGATTGTAAGAACGGTTGCAAACATACCGTCAATACGCTCGCCTGATTTATACTGCTGATAATCACGAATATCTGCCTGAATAGCAGGTGTTGTAATCTGAGCAAATGCACCTACAAGCCAGTTGCAATAGATGCAGGCAGCCATCCACCAAATATTCTCAAGATTAACGAGCATTGCAAGAATAAATACGACGTTTAAAATATTTGTCCAAACAAGAACACCCTTTTTACCGAACTTACGGATACAGAAAGGTGCAAGAATCATACCCCAAAGTGAAGCATTACTTACAATAAGATTGATAACCGAAAATACGGTTCCGTTTGTGGTGTGACCATAGTTATATGACCATGTAAGAATATTGCCGTATGAGCCTTCAAGAAAGCCAAGCCAGCCTGCGAGTGAGATAATCCAGAAATACTTATTCTTCGCAACTTCCTTTAACGAATCCATAAAACTAATCTGGATAGTATGGGTTTTAGCCTGAACAATTTTTTCCTGTGTGTTTGCAAAAACAAGTATTGTTAAGAGAATACCGATAACAGCAAATACAGGATATGTAATTCTGTAAACCTTAATATCGTAAAGATTATTATTTGTAAACATCTGAGCAACAAGCGGATTTACAAATGATACGATAGAAGGAGCTAAAGAATATACTACTGATTTAATAGCAAGTACATCTGTACGCTCCTGAGTATTCGGTGATAATACGTGAATAAGATTTGTATAAGCATCCTGGAAGAAGTTGAAAAAGAACTGCAAAAGCAGATTTAACAACAATACTATTGCACAGGTTACCACATAGCTTTTAGTTTCACCAAAAATCTTACCCGAACCAAGAATAAACTCGAGTTTTTCATACGGGAACCATACATAGACTAAGGCAATAATTGCAGTCGGTATACCCATTGAAAGAAGATATGGTCGATATTTACCACCCTTACCACGCGTGTTATCAATCATATTGGCACGCACAGCAGTCAACGGAATATTGGCAAGTGTCGCAATTAAATAGAGTATATACATATCGGTAGGTGAAATACCAATTGCACCACCGACAATCATATTGGTTGTGTTAACAAGAAGGTTTGTACCAAGAGTGATTATGAAATAAGCACCTATACCACCGACAGAATATGCCGCAACCTCCTTAAAGTTCATGTAACGACCTTTGGGCGGCTCTTTCCAATAAAATCGGATATTGTTAATTAGCCCTGTCGCTGTTTGCTTCATGCCCGAATTATTCGCCATACGCAATTCCCCTTTTCTTTAATAAATAATAGACCTTTGGCTATTCTAACACAAACAATTAACAATTACAACAAAAATTATTAATATTATTGTTTTATTTAGTTTAATTCTAACATAAAGCTTTCATTATCACTACAGGTAACATTTACCTTATTATCCATAATCTCAAAGGAAATTGAATTTTTCAGCTCGTCAAATGTATTATCTTCAACAACAGCAACAGCTGAATAATCTGTATAAGTATATTCTATATTGCCTGCTCTCTCATTATTCATTGCAAAGCCCTTGAGTGACTCGCCCTGATTATCATGCATATCAAGAGCAGGATTAAAATAGTACCACTCACCCTTGAACTGAACAAGTGAAATCATACTTGACGAATAAACATTAATAATATGACTTGCCTTTCCGCCGCCTTGCAAAACAAGATATTCAAACAAAGAACACAGCACAGCTGAATAGCCCTTATTATCAGTCAAAGCATCTGAAATGGTAATAACACTGCTGTCCAAAATAAAATTAGAGGTTATATATGTATATACATTAAAAACATATGTGTCGGTACTAACCTTTCCATATTGACACTGCTGCATAATTTCATTAATTCTGTTCAGAAATCCTGATACAATAGTTTTATGCTCTTCATCTGAATTTTTATAGGTTAAAGATATGCCTGAAGAATCAGGTAAAATCTGTATTGACTCAACAAGCGAGAATAAAGGAAAAGATGTATAAAATAAATTATGCACATCATCAAGCAGACTGGTGTTGAGCTTAACTTCCTTATCCCCATTAATAACAGCACTGCATAGCTTTTCATATGCACGAACTGCACTTTCATCAATATTTTCATAGTGGGAATCAATCGTGAAACTAACTTGTTCACTGCTTTTATCTGATGCCTGATTATTGTCTGAATCATTACTGTCGCCTTTTGTACATGCCGTAAAAACTGACAACATAAGAATAAGTGAAAGTAATAGAGAAATTGCTTTTTTCATTTTTATCTGCCCTTCATTTGTTTCATTTTATACTCGCTGCCTTCAAAAAAGGCTTTATAGGCTGTACAATAGTTCATATCCTGCCGGTTGCGTTTACAGCCTCCTGCACGACATATATAAAAATATTTGCACTCTTTGCATTCATCATTGATTTTAAATGATTCTTTTAAGAATTGCACTGATTTTTCACATCGATAAAGTTCATCAAAGGAGCTATCGTTAATATTTCCGAGATACCATTCATCAACACAATAAAAATCACACGGATAAACACTGCCGTCTCCCTCAACAACAAACTGAGTTGAGCAGCAACCGTTCATACCGCATTGCTCTGCATTATTACCTGAGGCAAGTGCAATATAATTATCAAATGAGCGGATTGATACATATTCACCACGCATATAATCGTTAAAATAGATGTTAAAACCACGTCTCAAAAATTCAGCATAATCATTGTTATCCATATAAAGTGATGCATCAAAATCACTTTTCATGGGTCGCAAACACGGAATAAACTGCAGATAACGCAAATCATTTTCTTTAAAAAATCTGTATGCACTGCGAAAATTCCGTGCTGTACATTTAGTCAAAACCGAGAGCACATTAAAACTGACATCATACTTTTTGAGCAGATTGATACCATTCATCACATCTCTAAAGGAATTCGAGCCGTCCGGATATGCACGATATGAATTAAGTTCCTCATTTCCGTCGAGAGAAACTCCGACAAGAAAATTATTTCTCTTAAAAAAGTCTGCAAACTCTTCAGTAATCAAAGTACCATTTGTCTGCAAGCACAGATGAACGGGAGCATTCAAACAATTATTATCCTTTATGTAAGACAAAAATTCTCTATAAAAATCAATACCGCAAAGCAAAGGCTCACCGCCCTGAAAGGTAAAATAAACATCAGTCCCCTTCGCAAAATCAAATGCTGAATCTATAACCTGCTTTGCAGTATCAAGACACATCATCCCCTTGGAAAATTCCTGCCTTTCAGCAGCCAGAGAATGATAAAAACAATATTCACATTTTAAATTACAGTTGCTCGAAGCAGGCTTGAGCATAACAGAAATCGCCATATAATCACCATATTTAAGTATATAATAAATTATCAGTTTATACAAGATTAAATTATTGTTAGCGTTGTAAATATTCGAAGCACCTTTAAATTAATGGATTTTTTGTTAGGAAAGACTTTGACAAAATAAAGATATAATTAAAAAAGCCGCCATAACGGCGGCTTGCAATAGCTTAACAAATAATGTGTAATGGCATAAATTCTTCAATATAAAATTATTCTACTGTTACGACTTTAGCAAGGTTTCTTGGTTTATCAACATCAAGTCCCTTATCAGCTGAGACATAATATGCAAGCAGCTGCAATGATACCACAGAAGGAATCAGCATAAATTCATCTTCAAGCTCAGGTAATTCAAAATAATTCATAAGGTCATCTGTTTTAAGTGATTTACGAACAAAGGTTATTACATCCGCACCGCGAGACTGTACCTCTCTGATATTTGACACCTGCTTTGAGACAAGGTACTGCTGTGTCATAAGCGCAATAACCGGTGTACCTCCCGTTATGAGTGCAATTGTGCCATGCTTTAGCTCACCGGAGGCGAATGCCTCGGAATGAATATACGATATTTCCTTAAGCTTTAATGATGCCTCCAACAGTGCAGGATAGTCGAGTCCCCTTCCAATCATAAAGGTATGATCTGCAGTGAGCATTGACTTGGAAAGATGATGAATATCATCACGCCTGTCAAGAACATCTCTTACAGCAGCAGGAACTTCCCTGAGCTGATTTATAAAGCAGGTTACTCCCTCATAATTAAGACACTGTCTGAGATAAGCCATTTTTGCAGTAATAAGATAAAACACTGCGACCTGTGTTGTATATGCCTTGGTTGAAGCAACTGCAATCTCAGGTCCCGCGTCTGTATAGATAACATTATCACTTTCACGTGCAATTGACGAGCCACGGACATTCACAATTGAAAGCGTATCAGCGCCCTTATTTTTTGCATATTTCAACGCTTCAAGCGTATCAATCGTTTCACCGCTCTGCGATACGCAAATAACAAGCGTATCATCATTAATAATAGGATTTCCGTACATAAACTCACTTGCCATATACACAGATACAGGAATGCAGCAAGTGCTTTCAATAAGCTGCTTACCGATAAGACCTGCATGCATAGCCGTACCGCAAGCAATAACAGAAATACTCTTGCATTTTGCAAAAATACCGTCATCCACTTTATCTTTTGTAAAATCAGGTAATGAATCCTTTACTCTAGATGCTATTGTTTTTTCAATAACCTCAGGCTGCTCCATAATTTCCTTTTCCATATAAAAAGGATAACCGCATTTACCGTTATTCTTTATATCCCAATCAAGCTTAAGCATTTCGGGCTCAATTTCGTTATTATCAAAATCCCTGATTTCAAAGCCATCCTTTGTAATTTTTGCAACAGAAAATTCAGGCAGAACAAAATAGTCCTCACTATATCCGCCAATAGCCATAATATCAGATGCAATATAAACACCATCATTATTTTTACAACATACTATAGGGCTGACATTCCTTACAGCATAAATGGTGTCCGGTACGCTATCAAACATAACTGCAAAGGCATATGTTCCCGAAAGCTTTTTTACAGCATTTATTATAGCCTGCTCAGGATTGCCGTTAAAGCATCTGTCTATCAAAGCCGCTGCAACCTCACTGTCCGTCTGTGACTTGAGCTTATCTGCAACATTAAGAGTGTTTTTTATAGTCTCATAATTTTCAATAATTCCATTATGGACAACCGTAACATTCCCGAACTTATGGGGATGTGAATTAACATCGCTCACACCGCCATGTGTTGCCCATCTTGTATGACCTATACCGGTAGTGCCTCTGATATCAGAGGTTTTCTTTTCAAGATCCTCTACTCTTCCCTTACATTTAGTTGTGAGACATTCTTTAAAATCTTTATGATAAACAGATATTCCTGCACTGTCATAGCCCCTGTATTCAAGTGCTTTAAGTCCCTTTAATAAAATTCCTCTTGCTTCACTATAGCCTGTATATCCGATAATTCCGCACATAATTTTTCTCCATTTCAATATATATTAGTCACAATTTTTTACTTAAGTATAATTATCATATGACTTTTGATTTAAAATAATTCCTTCGCTGAAAAGTTTTTGTGACAACCGTTGCCGGCTGCTTTTGTCTTTTCATATCGCACCGAAGGAGGTACGAAAGAGCACCCGCCGAAATTTCGATAACTCTTTTCCTCGTCATCCTGCCTAGTTTTTCGCTGCAAGCAGGCTCATGGCGCTATGAAGAAAATTATGCCGTGGACATCTTAAACAAAAAAAGATGTCCGATATCACACATTAAATTGTCAAGGTCCAAAAGATAGCTTATTAAATAACAAAGCTATCAATTCGGTATACTATATCAATAATTTATATTTGTCAACCAAATAAATCGCAGTAAAGATATTGATTAAATTACAAATTAGAGTATAATAGGATTAAATTGCATCGAAATTCATGGAGGGAACAATGGATATAGTTATTATCGGAGCAGGAAAGCTCGGCATCGGACTCGCAAAAAGCCTTAGTAATGAGGATCATAATATTACAGTTATTGATTACAGGGCATCACGCGTTGAGCTTGTGGTTGACAAGCTTGATGTGCAGGGCGTAAGCGGCAGCGGAACTCATATTGATGTTTTAAGACAGGCGGATGTACCTGATGCAGATCTTGTTATTGCTACAACGCATTCTGATGAAAATAATATTCTTGTCTGCCTTATGGCAAAAAAGCTTGGTGCAAAAAATACGGTTGCAAGAGTACGTAATCCGGAATACAATGCTCAATTTGAATTTATGAGAAACGAGCTTGGAATTTCATTAATGATTAATCCGGATTTTACCGCGGCACTTGAAATAGGCAGAATCATTCAATTTCCTGAAGCAAACAACATTGAAAGCTTTGCAAATGGCAATATTGATATAGCTGAATATAAAATCACTGCTGATTCAAACCTTTGTGAAAGCAGTATCGGAAGCATATCATCAAAACACACAAATAATATGCTGATATGTGCTGTTGAGCGTGAGGATGAAGTATACATCCCTAACGGTGATTTCATCTTAAAGGCAGGAGACAGAATTTACGTTACCGGTGCACACAAAGAGCTTGCAAGCATCGGAAAGGCACTTATTAATACTAAGAAAAAGACAATTAAAAACATTATGATTATAGGTTGCTCGAGAGTCGGAATTTATCTTTCGGATATGCTTGTGAATCTCGGTAAAAATGTTGTTATTATAGAGAAAAACAGAGAAAAGTGTGAAATCATATTTGATATGGTACCAAATGCAACAATAATCAACGGCGATGCCAATGACCACGAGCTTCTGGCAGAAGAAGGTATTGACGATATGGACGCTGTTGTAACACTTACCGATACTGACGAAATCAATTTCCTTATATCATTTTATGCACAAAAAATCGGTGTCGGCAAAACTGTAACAAAAGTCAACAATCCAAATCTTAACAGAATGCTTGATGATTTGGGTCTTGATTCACAAATTAATGTAAGTGAATTATCGGTTTCAACCATAACGCAATATGTAAGAGCTAAGGAAAACATCAGCTCGTCATATATGAGAACACTGTATAAACTTGTTGACGGAAAGGTTGAAGCTGCCGAATTCCTTGCAGGTGACTATGTTACCTTCCTTAACAAGCCTTTATCAAAGATAAAGCTAAAAAAGAACGTCCTGATTGCAGCAATCAACAGAAATAATGAAATCATTTTTCCAAACGGCAATGATTCGATACAGGCTAATGACCTTGTGGTTGTTGTGTCAAAGGACAGAAGAATAAAAAGTCTTAACGATATTCTTCAGTAGGAGCAAGACAGGAGTATGAACTATAAAGCAGTTTTATCAATATTAGGCAGAATTTTCATTATACTCGGTGCACTTATGCTTGTACCGCTTGCAATTGCGGTTTATTATACTTTAAACGGTTTTGCAGAGGTAAGTTACACATCATTTGTGATACCGATGATTATATTTATATTGACAGGTCTTTTGCTGAATATTAAAAAGCCTAAGGATTATAATATTTACGCAAAAGAAGGATTTGTTATCTGCGGTCTGGGCTGGATTATAATGTCAATAATCGGTGCCCTTCCATTTGTAATAAGCGGTGCTATACCAAGCTATATTGATGCACTTTTTGAGACAGCCTCCGGTTTTTCAACAACAGGCTCATCAATACTCAATGAAATACATTCACTGCCAAAATCAATATTATTCTGGCGTTCATTCACACAGTGGATTGGCGGTATGGGTATACTGTCATTTATGATAGCAGTAGTGCCGAGAGCAAAGAGCAATTCGATGCTGATTATGCGCGCCGAGGCACCGGGTCCATCAGTTGGCAAAGTAGTATCCAAAACCGCAGACAGTGCGAGAATTCTTTATATCATTTACATTGCAATGACAGTTATTGAAATAGCAGTTCTTTTTGTCGGCACAAGAATCTCAGGTGATAATATGAGATTTTATGATTGCGTTGTCAATTCACTTACAACCGCGAGCACAGGTGGCTTCTCAGTTCTTAACGATTCTATCAGAGGGTACAACAGCGCATTTACAGAATGGACAATCACTATTTTTATGTACCTGTTCGGTGTAAACTTTAACTTGTATTTCTTTATTCTTACGAAAAGATGGAGAGACGCATTCAGAGACGAGGAATTCAGAGCATATACATTAATTAACATTATATGTGTGGTTCTTATTACTCTTAATATTTTCTCGATGTATGACAGCATTTCTCTCGCTGTAAGGGATTCTTTCTTTACAGTCAACACAATAATGAGCTCTACAGGCTTTGGTACGGTTGACTTTAACGCTTGGCCGACTTTCTCTAAAATACTGCTTTTGATACTTATGTGCATCGGAGGTTCAGCAGGCTCTACCGGCGGTGGTTTTAAAGTAATAAGAGTTCAGCTTTTATTCAAGCAGATGCTATGCAATTTCAGGCAGCTGCTGCGTCCTCATTCTGTTGTTAATGTAAGATACAACGGAAAAACCCTTGATAAGAAAATGATGGGCGGTATTAATTTATACCTCACAGTTTATATTGTGATAATGATTATTTCGTTAATTTTCATATCGTTTGATAATTTCAGCACCAGCACATCTTTTTCAGCAGTACTGACTTGTGTAAATAATATTGGTCCCGGTATAGAAGCGGTAGGACCAAAGGAAAATTTTGCAGGCTTTTCTGATTTTTCAAAACTTGTGCTTATATTTGATATGCTTGCCGGAAGGCTTGAACTGTTCCCTATCCTGTTGTTATTCAGCCCTAACACATGGAAAAAAGCAAAATAAGATTAATGATATAAATAAAAAACATCTCCTGTACATCAATTTGTACGGGAGATGTTTCACTTACAGCTGAAAATTCTCAATATATCTGTCAATACAACTCTGAATAATTTCCTCAGCGACATCCTTTGGCTTAACCTCTGTAACTGAGGTCATTTTTTCGTGTTCGAGTGTTTTGTATACCTCAAAGAAATGCTTAATTTCGTCAAACCTATGACTTGGAAGCTGATCAATATTGGTGTAGCCGTTATAATTAGGGTCATTAACAGGAACTGCTATAATTTTTTCATCCTTCATACCGCTGTCTTCCATAATAAGAACACCGATTGGAACACACTCAACAATAGTCATCGGCTGAATCTGCTCACTGCACAGAACAAGCACATCAAGAGGGTCATTATCACTTGCATAGGTGCGTGGTATAAAACCGTAATTTGCAGGATAATGAGTTGATGTGAAAAGAACTCTGTCAAGCTTAAGCATTCCGGTTGCCTTATCGAGCTCGTATTTATTTTTACCGCCTTTTGAAATCTCAATTACAGCGTAGAATTTATCTTTTTTTATTCTCTTAGGTGAGATATCGTGCCATATATTCATAAAAAACCTCCATACATAGTTTTATATTTATATTTTATCACAAAGAATCAATACTGTAAATAATTTTATAATTATAAAATCGAGTGTAAACATAGTATATGC
>CAMWPJ010000073.1 GCA_947176035.1 uncultured Clostridia bacterium
TACGCAGGTATCGAACCAGCGTATGTTTTGCGTGCTTTTTGTCTTTTGCTCGGGGACAGTACCATCGTACAGCTCCCACTCGCAAAATACAAAATTTTGGGTAATTTCTCACCCTCTAAATACGCATTTCCTCGTTTTTGCGTACTACGCTAAACAATAATTTACAGCATCAATCTCTTAAAACGAATTTTTCGATATGCTTTTTTATAGGATTCAACAGCAATGTAAATCTTTTGAAAAACTCATCAGCTTCTGCTATATCCATAACGCAAGCCTCCCTGCAATTCATTTATTTCAATATATCATATAATCAAACAATAATAAAGAGGCAGTTCATAAACTGCCTCTCATTCTTTAACCAATTAATTCTCTTATAATAGCCTCTGCTTTTGTTACATCTGCCTTGCCGCGTGAATTTTTCATAACATAGCCAAACATTACATTGATTGCCTTATCCTTGCCGTTTTTGATATCCTCAACTGCCTTAGGGTTCGCATCAATCGCACCCTGACAAAACGCTCTGAGATCATCATCTGAAAGTCCTGCAAGATCCTCTGCCTTGATATACTCTGTCACATCTGCACCGCTTTCAAGCATCTGTGCAAGAACATCCTTTGCCTTGTTGGCTCTGATCTTCTTTTCATCAATCAGCTTAACCAGAGCGGCAAGCTGCTTTGCGGTGGTTTTGATTTCAAAATTCTCCTTATCCTCTTCAGTCTGGAGCGTTGCATAGATTGTGCCGATAATCATATTAAGCACATTACCTGCACTTGCTCCCGCATTGACTGCATCATCAAAGAATTTTGTAACATTTCTGTATTTATAGATAAGCCTTGCGTTATTCTCAGGCAAGCCCATTTCACCGACATATCTTTTAAGCTTAGCATCCGGCAGCTCAGGAAGTGATGCACGGATATCCTCTACCATTTCAGGAGAGATATAAAACCTAAGGATATCAGGCTCAGGAAAATAACGGTAATCGTCTGCATTCTCCTTGGTGCGGAGAACATAAACGGTATCACTGTTTGCATCATAGCGCATCGTTGACTGGATGATTTTTTCTCCTGAATCAAGAATATCCTCTTGTCTTTCCATTTCAAGCTCCATTGCACGAACAATGTTTGAAAGGGAGTTGATATTCTTAATTTCGGTCCTCGTGCCCCAAGGCTCGCCCGGCTGATGAATGGACACATTGACGTCACAACGCATTGAGCCTTCCTGCATCTTACAGTCCGATACACCGATATTACGCATAATAAGCTGGAGCTTTTCTGCATATTCCTTTGCTTCTTCAGGAGATGAAATGTCTGCCATGGATACAATTTCGATAAGAGGAACACCGCCGCGGTTGTAGTCAACATAGGTATAACCGCCGTCGTGAACAAGCTTACCTGCGTCCTCTTCGATATGAATACGCTCAATTCTGATTTTTTTACCTGAGTCAAGCTCAACATAACCGTTTACACAAACAGGCTCGTCAAACTGTGAAATCTGATACGCCTTTGGAAGGTCAGGATAAACATAGTTTTTTCTGTCCATATGAGAGTTATTGTTTATATCGCAGCGAACAGCAAGCCCTGCACGAACAGCAAATTCAATAACCTTTTTGTTAAGCACAGGGAGTGCACCGGGCTGACCTGTGCATACAGGACAGCAATGGGTGTTAGGCTCGCCGCCGAACTGCGTAGTACAGCCGCAGAATATCTTTGTTTTTGTAGCAAGCTCAATATGAGTTTCGATACCGCATACTAACTGATAGCTCAAAGCGTAACACCTCCCTCAAAATCTGCAACGCCGTTTTCGGCATTCTTTTCATAAAAATATGCCGCGTTCATAATTGTTTTTTCGCTGAATTTTTTACCGATAAGCTGCATACCGATTGGTAATCCCTTACTGTCATTCTTAATCGGAACGCTGATAGCAGGAACACCTGTGATATTAATCGGAACGGTTGCAATATCTGAAAGATACATTTCAACAGGTGATGCACCGCTGTAGTCAAGCTCAAAGGCTGTATTCGGTGCTGTAGGAGCAATCAGAATATCACAGGTATTGAATATATCATCAAAATCTGCAATGAGATTCTCTCTGAGCAGGCAAGCCTTTTTGTAATAAGCATCATAGTAGCCTGACGAAAGCACATAGGTGCCAAGCATAATTCTGCGCTTAACCTCGTCACCAAAGCCCTCAGTACGGGTTTTTAAAATCATTTCCTCAACATCGTTAAAGCTTTCAGGTCTGTAGCCATAGCGAATACCATCATATCTGCCAAGGTTTGAGGATGCCTCAGCACAGGCAATGATATAGTAAACAGGCAATGCCTGCTTAAGAACAGGCAGGCTGATATCAATAATCTCTGCCCCATTATCCTCATAAAATTTGATTGCACCGTCAATTGCCTCTTTAAGCTCAGGATTGATGCCTTCAAAATATTCCTTGGCAACACCGATTTTCAGGCCCTTGACATCACTCTGTCCGAGTGTATCAGCGATATTCCCAAAATTAAAATCAACACTTGTCTGGTCGTTTGCATCAACACCGCTGATTGTATCAAATACCAAAGCAGTATCCTTAACTGAATTTGCAAGTACACCAATCTGATCAAGTGATGAACCGTAAGCAATAAGACCGTAACGTGAAACGGCACCATAGGTTGGCTTAAGACCAACAATGCCGCAGAAGGAAGCAGGCTGACGAACAGAGCCGCCTGTATCCGAACCGAGTGCATAGGCTGCAAGATTTGCACAAACAGCAGATGCACCACCGCCTGATGAACCGCCGGTTACGTGGTTAACATTACGTGGATTGAGCGGAGCTCCATAACAGCTTGTTTCGCTTGTTGAGCCCATTGCAAATTCATCCATATTGGTTTTACCAAGCATAACAGCACCCTGTGCCTTAAGCTTATTCCATACGGTTGAATCGTAATATGGCCTGAAACCCTCAAGAATTTTTGAACAGCAGGTAGTCAAGTCACCGTCTGAGCATATGTTATCCTTAAGGGTCATTGGAATACCTGTTAAAGCAGTAGCCTTACCGCTTGCAAGCATTGCATCTGCAAACTTAGCATTTTCAAGCGCCTTGTCAAAGGTAGTTGAAACATAGGCATTATATTTTTTATTATCAGCCTCAATAGCGGCAATATATTTTTCAGTAAGCTCTACTGATGATATTTCCTTATTTTTAAGCATTTGTGATAACGGAGTAATAAGTTCTCTCATTTTATATTCCTCCCTTCACACAGAACATACCCTTTGAACCGCTGACATTAGAAAGAATTTTTTCGTTAGGGAGTGATTCCTTAACAGCATCCTCTCTGAAATCCTCGGCAGGGGTTGCAGACGACGATACATTTCTGATTTTATCAGCATCACCTTCAACAGAATTGTTGATTGTGTCGGCAAAGGCGATAATATCGTCCATATCCTTAATTATTTTATCAAGCTCCTCGTCTGAAAAGTCAAGACGTGCCAGACGAGCAAGCTTTAATACTTCATCCTTGGTAATCATAATTACACCTCGTTTTAGTTTATTAGTTGGTGTTTCATTTCACATCGTAGATACAGGGTTCCACGTCCACCCGCACTTTTAATATTTCGGGAGGACACGCAAACCCTACCATAACCGATTTACTTTCTCAGCTTGATGTGCACCTCACGGAGCTGCTGCTCGGTGATTTCATTCGGAGCACCACACATCAAATCCTGTGCCTTGCCGTCCATTGGGAACGGAATAACCTCACGGATATTCTCTTCATTTCTGAGAAGCATAATCATACGGTCAACACCCGGTGCCATACCTGCGTGAGGAGGTGCACCAAACTGGAACGCAGTATAAAGCGCACCGAATTTTTCCTTAAGCACCTCTTCGTCATAGCCTGCAATCTCAAATGCCTTTTTCATAACATCAATATCGTGGTTACGAACAGCACCTGATGAAAGCTCAACGCCGTTACAAACAATATCATACTGATAAGCAAGGATTGTGAGCGGGTCTTCATTTTCAAGTGCATCCAAACCGCCCTGCGGCATTGAGAATGGGTTGTGTGTAAAGCCGATTTTCTTTTCCTCTTCCTTATATTCATACATCGGGAAGTCGTTGATAAAGCAGAAGCGATAAGCCTTCTTTTCAATAAGGTCGAACATTTCGCCAAGTTTTGTTCTGATCTGACCTGCATAGCTTGCTGCCTTAGCCTCGGCATCAGCAATGAAGAAAATTGTATCGCTGATTTCAAGTGATGCCATATCTGCAAGCTCTGTCTTCATATCATCAGGAATGAACTTATCGATAGGTCCTTTATAAGACTTATCCTCCTGAACCAGAAGGTAACCGAGACCGCCCATACCGATTGACTGTGCAAATTTAAGGAGCTTTTCGTGCTTACCCTTCGAAATTTCAGCATGTACCTTAATTGCTCTTACTGTCTGACCATGAAATGGCTTAAATGTACAGCGCTGGAAGAAATCTGTTACATCAATAATCTCAAGTGGATTTCTGAGGTCCGGCTTATCTGTACCATACTTCAGCATAGCGTCTTTATAGCTGATAACAGGATAAGGTGCATCTGTTACCTCGTATCCCTCAGGTGCAAATTTCTTAAAGGTTTTGGTTAAGATTTCCTCACCAACCTTAAATACATCCTCCTGTGTGGCAAAGCTCATTTCAAAATCAAGCTGATAGAATTCACCCGGTGAACGGTCAGCTCTTGCATCCTCATCTCTGAAGCAAGGTGCAATCTGGAAATACTTGTCAATGCCTGATACCATAAGCAACTGCTTATACTGCTGAGGTGCCTGAGGAAGAGCATAGAACTTACCCTTGTGCACACGGCTTGGCACAACATAGTCACGTGCACCCTCAGGTGATGATGCACAAAGAATCGGTGTCTGTATCTCCAAAAAGCCCATATTGGTCATTTCCTGTCTTAAGAAAGAAATGACATTGCTTCTGAAAATCATATTTTCCTTAACCTTCTGATTTCTGAGGTCAAGAAAACGATACTGTAATCTCTTATCCTCTCTTGTCTCTTTAGAGGTCTGGATTTCAAAAGGCAGCGACTGACGAACCTTGCCGAGCATTGTAACCTTATGTGCCTCAATCTCAATTGTACCTGTTGCGATTTTAGGGTTTACTGTCTCCTCATCTCTCTTCTCAACAAGTCCCTCAATTGAGATACAATCCTCTTTTGAAATGCCATCAAGCAAGGTTGTGTCACGCATAACTACCTGCATAACACCATTCATATCACGAAGGTCAATAAATGATACACCGCCGTGGTCACGAATATTCTCTACCCAGCCTGCAATTTTAACTGTGCTGTCGATATCAGCCTCTGAAAACTGATCCATTGTTTTTGTTCTGTAAAGTGTTGAAAACTCCATAGCAAATCTCCTTTTTAATTTATAGAAAAGTAAAAAAGCAGTCTCAAGTCCAAATAGGACGAAAGACTGCTTCCGTGGTACCACCTAAATTAGCCGTTAAATCCGGCTCACTCAAAAGGATTAACGCTCCCTGCACGCCCGAGTCTACTTGTATGAATATACTTTCTTTCGGGAACTCATAGGTGTTTTTCGCACTTTGCATATACTGTCTTGCACCGACCGACAGCTCTCTGAAACAGCGGCAAAGGCTACTCGCCTAATCTCAGTTTTATATTATCACAGATATAATAACACGTTAAAATGCTTTAGTCAACATTTTTGTTTATAACTCTGTTACATATTATATGCATTATGATTTCCAAAATGTATATAATCAATGTAAGATACCAACCAATTCCAATACCGCCGATTATTACACCAAACACTATAAATACAGTTGTATTTATTACACTGAATACTATATTTCTGATAAAACCTGCTTTGGTTGAAGAAAACAGTGATGAAATAATAACTGCAAGTGACAGCACAACAACAAGTGCCATACTGACAAGCGGCATCATAACATCGCCAATTTCGACAGTGCTTTTAATCAGACCCATAATCACTGTAATAAGACTCACATTATCATACATCGGAAGACACATTGAAGCAAGCGGTGTAAAAAACAAAACAAGTCTTACAATAAGCACCGGAGATACGATTGACGATGATTTGATTATATTAAGGAATTTATTGACTGTATCAACCTCTTTTTGTGCAAGTTCAGCATCAGCTTTTAGATTTTCATCAAGATTATAATAAAGCAGATTAACACCGCAATACGGGCATTTATCCTTCATATAAAACGGACTGAGCTTTTTGCCGCATTTAGGACAGGCATCATTCTTCATTTGCAGCACCTCCCGAAACCTCTTTTGATAAATTCTCACGGCGGATTTTCATATCAGCTCTGATTTTTTCAAGCTTTTCACCTGTTAAATCATAGAACAAATAAGGAATGATTGAAAGCAATCCAAGTAGATAAGGAATACAGGTAAAAAGTGCCCATACATATAAATCAGTACGATCGCCCTTAACTGTAATCTGCTCACCGGCAGAATTTGTTGTAAAGCTAAGACCAATTATAGGAAGAAGAGCTGTGCCAAGTGAAGTTGAAAGAGAACCGGTCAGCTTTCCGACAAACGTAAGCACCGAGAAGCTTACACCCTCATTTCTTTCACCCGTTTTCCATTCCATATAATCAACGGTATCGCCAATCATTTCGGTCGGAATAACCATATTGATTGTATTGAAAAAGCTGAAAATAAAGTTCTGTATCATCAATAAAATGGAGATAACAAGAATATTTGAATTGTAGAATTTAAGTCCGCAGACAAATACAAGCGTACCTACAACAAAGCGGCAGATAAGATTAATCATTACAATCTGCTTATTATCAAACTTCTTTTTTACTTTAGGTATTAACAGATAAGTTAAGAAGCCAAAAATTGTACCCGGCAGATTAATCCACAAAACTGCAGAGTTAAGATTAAGAACTTCTGAATAATAGTAGGTCTGAAATACACCTGCAAGACCGGCTAAAGCACCAATAACATTGCCAATGATTATGAGCATAAGCGGTTTATTCTTAAGCATAACCTTGAAGCCCTCAAGCACTGACGGCTCCTTAATCGACTGGACAACTCTCTCTTTCGTTTTTCTGCCGGCAAGAGAGAACAAGCCTAAAATCATAACAGCAGCAACTATTGCAAGAAACAGGAAATCCTGTGAAAGCGTAAGACCCCAAACACCATTGTTTGAAAGGTCCATCATAACAACAAGAATAGGTGTTGCCAAACCGCCAAGGATACTTGAAATAAATCTTGCACTTGATATTGCTCTTGTCCTGTCAGCAGGTGACGGAGATATTGCTGTACTCATACCCCAGAACGGAACATCACCGATTGTGTAGAAAAATTCCCATACAAAATATGATATGTACATATAAATAATTTTGACTGTTGTAGTTTTTGCATCAGCCAAAATTTCAGGACCTGCAAAAAGCATAATTGTTGCGATTGCAAGCGGAATGGGAACAATTAACAGATATGGTCTTAACTTACCATAACGGGTTCTTGTTTTATCAATGATGCCGCCCATAAGCGGGTCATTAATGGTGTCCCATAAACCGAGAACCAAAATCATTGTTGCAACTGCCTTTTCAGGAATTCCGAAAACCTTTGTAAAAAACAGTGACAGATAACCGGCAGCTACAAGATTGTAGCCAAAAACCTGACCGGCATTTGCAAAGCCATAGGCAAGGTTTTCTTTCACGCCAACATATCTTATTTCTTTGCTCTGTGTGTTTTCACTCATATAACCCCTCCTATAAAACACCTTATATGTTTATATTAAACCAAAAATATAAGCATATTGTCAACCTTTTTTAGTTAATTCGTATAGCAAATTATAGTTTAGCGTTGGATTTGAGTATTACCCATAGAGGGGTGCACAGTGTTTCCTACGATTGTTTATCCAACCTTTACTAAGATAAACAATAATTTATACAAAAAAACGGACAGATATAAAATCCGTCCGTACTAAAAACAAATATTATTTTGTCGGCAAGCCTTCCTTGTCATACATACAAATTGTTTCGCAAAGGATTTCAATACCTGCTGAAATAGCCTCAGGTCTGAGATTTTCAGGTGTATCAAGACGTGTATGATAATAACGTGGAGGATCAGGATTCATAGCAGCAAATCCGGTTGCCTTAATGCCTCTCTGTGTGAATGCAGCAGCATCACTGCCGCCGATGTAAATGGACTCAAAGGACAAGTCATAACCACAGTTTGCAGCAGCGTTCTTAACAAGGTGCTTAACACCGTAATCGTGCTGAACAGTGCCCGAAAGGTCACGGTCATAAACAGCCATATCCTCTAAATCGCGGAAGGTATCAATCGCAATAACAGCTGTAGGAAGATTCTTGAGTTCCTTTTCATGAGCCTTTGCATACGCTTTGGCACCACGAAGACCAGCCTCTTCAGAGCCTGAGCATATCATAGTAACCTCAGTATTCTCAAACTCAATACCTGCCTCATCAAGAGCCTTGATTGCAGCCATACCTGCATAGCAGCCTGAAAGATTGTCAGATGCACCCGGTACAGATTTAGTCCAGCTCTGGAAGAAGAGGAACGCAATTTCAAACGGAATAAATACACATGATACAACAAAGAAAAGAATGAAAAACCATCTAAGTTTTTCGATATCCATTGCGGCACCGCCTTTACCTACGATAAGGCAAACAACAGCATAAACAGTCTGAACAATAAGACCGACAACAGCAGGAATTTCAACAAAAAGCTTTGCCTGCAAACCACCCATAAGGTAGTTGAGTGTCCATTCAAACTGGCTGTCAGAATGACCGACAAGAATAATTCTCTGCTTAACCTCGCCTTTAGGACTTCTTGTAGCAATCATATTGTGTGATGTCTGCTTAGGGAAAAGGAAATCATCAAATTCCTTATACATCAAAAACTCAAACACAAGCGGAATGAAAGCAAGCACGCAAAGTACAAGTGCTGCAATCGGTGATGCAAACCAGTTAACAAATACAGATGCAACACCACACGCAACTGTGAAAGGAATGAAGCCCATAAAGCCCTGTCTATGTAAGGTAAAGGATTCAATCTCTGTTTTGTCGCAATAGTTCTTCATATCCTTCTGCATCCACTGCTGAGCACGAAGCTCCTCAGGTGAACCCGGCTTACGAGGACCTATTTTTTTACAAATCTTTGTAATGCCTCTTACGGCATATTCTGTATTCTTTTGAATATCTATATTCTCGGAATACTCTTTAGCAATTTTCATATTACTACCCCTTTGAAAAAAATGTCAATATGATTTTAACACAGTAAAGAGTTAAATGCAAGAGTATTTGACTAATCTGACAAATGATGAATGAAAAGTCCCGAAAGAAGCTTAGGCTCAAACCATGTCGATTTAGGCGGCATAATAAGTCCGGCATCTGCAATTGCCATTAAATCATCAACAGTAGTAGGATACATTGCAAAGGCAAGTGTCATATCTGATGATGTTCTTTTTTCAAGCTCTTCAAGCCCTCTTATACCGCCGATAAAATCAATTCTGTCATCATTTTTAGGATCTGTTATATTCAAAATCGGGGACAATACATTATCCTGAAGAATAGATACATCAAGTCTGGCAACAGGGTTGGAATCATCAATTATCTCTGCCTTCGCTTCAAGGCTGTACCACTGCTTTTCAATCAGCATGCCAAAGGTATGCTTTTTGCTCGGCCTGAATCTGCCGTCACATTTTTCAACAATAAATTTATCTGAAAGCTTTTCAATAAATTCTTCAGTGCTGCTGCCGTTAAGGTCTTTAACCACACGGTTGTAATCCATAATTTCAAGCTGTTCATCTGGGAATGCAACAGCAAGGAAGAAGTTGAATTCCTCTTCACCGGTATAATTCGGCTTATCTTCTCTGCGCTTCTGACCAACCTTTACAGCTGATGCACAGCGGTGGTGACCATCAGCAATATACATAGCAGGAACACTGTCAAAAAGTGCTGAAAGCTGAGAAACAATCTCAGAATCATCAATAACCCATACAGTTTGTTCAACACCATCAGCAGTGAAATTATATACAGCCTCGTAATCGTTCATCCAGCCTGATACAATATCATTGATTTCATCATTATTTTTATATGTAAGGAAAATTGGACCCGTATTCGCATCACAGGTATCAACGTGACGAATACGATCAATTTCCTTTTTAGCAAGTGTATGCTCATGCTTTTTGATAACATTATTAATATAATCATCAATTGAAGCACAGCCAACAATACCAATCTGTGATCTGCCATTCATAATCTGCTTGTAAATATAAAGACAGGGGGTACTATCCTGTACCAAGGCTTCTGAATTTTCAAGACCCAAAAGATTCTCCTTAGCCTTTTCATACACTGCATCATCATAAATATCTGTTCCGACAGGCAAATCAATTTCAGCCTTGTCTACATGAAGGAAGGAATACGGATTGCCTTTAACCATTTCCCTTGCCTCTTCACTGTTCATTACATCATAAGGAAGTGCGGGTATCTGCGCCTGCTTGTCAACAGCAGGTCTGAATGCCTTAAATCCACGAAATACTGCCATAATTATGTTTTCTCCTACTTTTTATTTTTTTCATATATAATACGAAGTCCGTCAATCAGCAGCTGCCTGTCAACAATAACCTCATTTTCACAATACTGAGCGATAACACTGCCCAAACCACCTGTTACAATGACAGTTGCCTTTTCACCAAGCTCAGACTCAAATCTTTTAATAAGCCCGTCAATCATTGCTGCTGTACCAAAAACGATACCGCTGCGCATTGAGTCGATAGTATTCGTACCAATTGCATTTTCAGGTGCAACAATCTCAATCTGCGGCAGCTGTGCAGTTGAAGAGGACAGAGCACTCAATGAGGTTTTAACTCCGCACAAAATTGTACCGCCTAAAAAACATCCGTTTTTATCGATAACTGACGCAGTTGTTGCCGTGCCCAAATCAAAAATAATCTGCGGACATGGGTATTTTGCAATGCTTGCCACAGCACCCACAACCATATCGGCACCAAGCTCTGCCGGATTGTTTATTTTAATATTAAGACCGGTCTTCACACCGGGACCGACAACTACAGGCATTTTCCCTGTAATAAGCATAAGTGCCTTTGAAATAGTTCTGTTAAGTGGCGGAACTACTGATGAGAGCACACTGCCTTCTATATTATCAACATTTATTTTGAAAATCTCAAAAATGCTTTTGAACTTAATTGCATATTCATCTGCAGAATCATCAACCGCAGTTGAGAGCCTGCACTCATGCACCATTTTTTCATTTTCCAAAAAGCCTAAAACGATATTTGTGTTACCGATATCTACTGCAATAATCATTTATTTTTCCTTTCTGCCAAGCTTAACAAGCTTTACAATCGTTGGTGATAAAACAAGATTAACACCCATTTCAAGCAGGAAATTAACACCACAAAGTCCTACAAACATAAAGGTTAAAACATCGGTATCCCCTGCCCATTCCTTGATTGTATCAAAGAAGAACAAACGG
>CAMWPJ010000074.1 GCA_947176035.1 uncultured Clostridia bacterium
GCATTATATGTTCATATATCATAGTTGTTAACATAACAAATAATTACTAATTTAGAAGGTGTGTTATTTATGAAAAAAACAATCAGTCTTTTACTATGTGTTGTTATGCTTTGTCTTAGCCTTACAGCCTGCTCAGGACCTAATGCAGATATGACAGAGGAAAATATAACTGCAACCGTGGAAGCGGCAGAAACAGCTCTCAAGGAATTTGACATGGAAAGCCTTAATAAATATGTTGATTCATCAACTCTTTCAGTTATCTTAGGATATGCTGAAAAGCACGAGCAATTTGCTAATCTCGGAAGAGCAATCTTTGCTAACCTTGAAATGGAGGTAAAAAGCATAGATATTGAAAGCAAAACAGTAACTGTCGCTGTAAGCAATAAGGATTTATACCAAGCAGCAAGCGAATTTACACAAAAGCTGAAATCTGATTACTCCACATTTCAGCTGCTTGCCAAGCTTAATAACGATACATTTTTAGACAGCAAGCTCGGCACCCTTTGTGAAGAAATTGATAAGGCAGAACTTCTTCCGGAGGCTGTTGAAATTACACTTGAAATCGAACAGGGCAAAAATAATCTTACATTAGGCTTTAATGATGACTCAGAAAATGCTGTATCAGGCGGTGCACTCTCAGCAATCAAGAACATTTACAGCGTTAACTAGCAATAATTCTGCAATCTGTCGAATAAAAATAGTGACATTATTGATTATTTATGTTAGAATATTAAAATAATATTTAATATGGTATAATTTTCCGAGGTGTAAATTTATGGCAAATAAATTACTAACTGCCATTTTTGGTGACTATTCCAAAAAGGAAGTTAAACGAGTAAGAAAAACATCCAACAAGGTACTTGCCTTGGAGGAAAAATATAAGGCAATGGACGACAAGGAGCTGACCTTGCAGACAGCTTTGCTGAAAGAACGTCTTGCAAACGGTGAAACACTTGACGATATTCTCCCCGATGCCTTTGCTGTATGCCGTGAGGCTGCATGGAGAGTACTTGGTATGAAGCACTTTGAGGTGCAGATTATTGGTGGTATCGTTCTGCATCAGGGCAGAATCGCCGAAATGAAAACAGGTGAAGGTAAAACACTTGTTGCTACTCTGCCTGCATATCTTAACGCACTTACAGGCGAAGGTGTTCACATCGTAACTGTTAACGACTATCTTGCAAAGCGTGACTCCGAATGGATGGGCAAACTCTATCGCTTCCTTGGTCTTGATGTCGGACTTATCATTCACGAAAAAACCAATGCGCAGAGAAAAGAGGCATATAACGCTGATATTACCTACGGCACAAATAACGAAATGGGCTTTGACTATCTTCGTGATAATATGGTTCAGTATAAGGAGCAGAAGGTACAGAGAGGTCACAGATTCGCTATTGTCGATGAGGTTGACTCAATTCTTATTGATGAGGCACGTACACCGCTTATCATCAGCGGTAAGGGTGACCAGTCAACAGATCTTTACAGACAGGCAAACGCCTTTGCAAAAACGCTTACAATGGTTAAGGTTGCCCAGATGGATGAAAAGCAGGATACTGAATCCACGTATGACGGCGACTATATTGTTGATGAAAAAGCTAAGACCGCTACTCTTACACGAGACGGTGTAAAGAAGGCCGAGGCATACTTTAATGTCGAAAACCTTATGGAGATGGAAAATTCTACACTTCTTCACCACATTAATCAGGCTATCAAGGCTAATGGTGTAATGAAGAGAGATATCAACTACGTTGTAGCAGATGGTCAGGTTAAAATCGTTGACGAATTCACTGGCCGTATTATGGAGGGCAGACGTTATAACGAAGGTCTGCATCAGGCTATCGAGGCAAAGGAAGGCGTTAAGGTTGAGCATGAAAGCAAAACCCTTGCAACAATCACCTTCCAAAACTACTTCCGTCTTTACAAAAAGCTTTCAGGCATGACAGGTACTGCATCTACTGAGGCTCCTGAATTCTCAGAAATCTACAAGCTCGATATTGTTGAGATACCAACAAACAAGCCACTTGCAAGAATCGACCGTCCTGATGTTATTTTCCAGACCGAAAAGGCAAAATTCTATAATGCAATCGATCAGATTAAGGAATGTCACGCAAAGGGACAGCCTATTCTTGTCGGCACAATCAGCATTGAAAAGAGTGAATTGCTCTCAAAAATGCTCAAAAAAGCAGGCGTTCCTCATAATGTACTCAATGCTAAAAACCACGAGCGTGAGGCTGAAATTATTGCACAGGCAGGTAAGCTCGGTGCAGTAACAATCGCAACAAATATGGCAGGTCGTGGTACTGATATTATGCTTGGCGGTAATGCTGAATACCTTGCAAAATCCGAAATGAAGAGAATGCAGTTTACAGATGAACTTATTGCCGAAGCAACTGGCTTTGCTGAAACTGACAATGAAGAAATAATTAACGCAAGAAAAACCTTCAAGGAATTGGAGGCTAAATATAAAGAGGAAATACAGGACGAGGCAAACAAGGTACGTGCAGCAGGCGGTCTGTTCATACTTGGTACAGAACGTCACGATTCACGCCGTATTGACAACCAGCTGCGCGGTCGTTCAGGCCGTCAGGGTGATCCAGGTGAAAGCCAGTTCTATCTTGCTTGCGAGGATGACCTTATGCGTCTGTTCGGCGGCGAAAGAATGCAGATGATGATGGGCAGAATTGCAGAAGATGAAAATATGCCTATCGAATCAAAAATGATTTCAAAAACCGTTGAATCATCGCAGAAGAAGGTTGAGGGCAGAAACTTCGGCATCCGTAAGAATACACTTCAGTATGACGATGTTATGAATCGCCAGAGACAGCTTATCTATCAGCAGAGAGATCAGGTGCTTGACGGCATTGACCTTACCGATAAGATTCTCTCTATGCTTGATACCAACATCGACGAGAATGTAAGAAACTATTTTGCCGGCGAAAGCAAGCAGGATTGGAACGTTGCAGGTCTTAAAGAAAAATACAAGGGCTGGCTCACAGGCGATGATGATTTTGAGGATTTAGACAAAATCACTGTTGATAACACAATTGAACTGCTCACTGAAAGAGGACATACTGTTCTTGAAGAAAAGCGCAAGATTTTAGGCGATGAGATGTTCCAGGACTTTGAAAGAATGGTACTTCTCAGAAATGTTGATACACTCTGGATGGATCACATTGATGCCATGGACGATTTAAAGCAGGGCATCGGTCTCAGAGCATATGCTCAGCAGGATCCTGTAGTTGCATTCCGTATGGAATCCTATGATATGTTTGACGAGATGACAGCAACAATCCGTGAAAACACAGTTCGTATGGTACTTACAATTATGCCAAGACGACAGGAGGATGTTGAAAGAAAGGCAGTTGCCAAGGTAACAGCAACCTCATCAGGCGGTGACAACACAGTAAAATCATCACCTGTACGCAAAGGCAATAAAGTAGGTCCTAATGACCCATGTCCATGCGGCTCAGGCAAAAAGTATAAAAAATGCTGCGGTGCACCCGGTAAGGATAAATAATGAATAATTTAAACAGAAGAACGCGGTTGTTAACAACCGCGTTCTTCTGTTTAGAGACAAAAATTGAAGTTATCTACTTTGTATATCTAACCTAAAGTTTTATACTCATCTGTAAATCCTAATATATAATCAGCCGATACATTATAAAATTCACACAGTTTTATTAAATCTTCAATTTGATATTGTCTTTTTCCAAGTTCATAGCTTGATATTGCTGATTGTTTAACATAAAGTATCTCTGCAATCTGAGATTGTGTTATATCTCTGTCAACTCTTAAATCTCTTAATCTTTTTTTATAATCCATTTCATCACCCATCGATAATTATACCACACAACCCATATGAGGTCGTCAAAATGCTCCATATGGGTTATTATACTTTTAAAAGCTCATAGCTCCATTGTCGCCAAACAAAATCAAACTTATTTAAAACCTATAATTCTCCTAAGGCAAATTAAAAGCACTCGGCAAATCAATGCTGAGTGCTTTGCTTTTATTAATTTATTTTGTAATATTATCTGTTGTAATCAGTGTTACACCGTTTTCAACAAGCTTATCAAGGAGTGCAGTATCATCAATTGTCCACGCACCAACCTCAAGGCCCTCATCGATACACTTTTTAATCATACCGCTGTCAAAGTTCTCTTCTTTTCTTCCGTCAAAATCAATTCCGCAGTTTTCAAGAGATTTTGCAAGCTCTATATCCTCTTCTGAAATTTTACTTGTAAGGAAATAAACAGGGTCAGCTGTAAGGGATCTTATCTTCTCAAGGTTCTCAAAATGGAAGGAAATATAAACTGCCTCAACGCCGTATTGATTTACAAGGTCAATAATCTCGTCATAATGCTCGGTATTATTTTTGCCTTTAAGCTCAATAACAGCAACCATATTATAATCCTTACAGATTTTTATATAGTCCTCAAGTGAACAAAAGCTGAGGTCGGGATAATTTTCAGCATTCGAGCCGTTATCAACCTTCATCTTCATTAAATCTTCATATGTCTCTTTTTCAACAAAGGCTGATTTATCCATCATACGGTATGTATGGGTATCGTGTGATACAATCCACACACCGTCAGCAGTTCTGTAAATATCACATTCTGCACCCCAGAAGCCTGCCTTGCCAGCCTCTTCAAAAGCAGGGGCAGTGTTTTCAGGTGCAACTGCACGATATCCCCTGTGTGCAATAAGCGTTACCTGCTGCTCTGTTTTTAAAAGCTCATAATCTGCAGTTTTGCAATACCAGTTAAGTACACTTGTACCGGCTATAACAACAAGAACAATCAATACAAGAAGTACCGATAATACAATTACTGTAACTTTTTTCTTTTTCGACCACTTTTTCTTTTCTGTGCTCATTGTTTTACTCTCCTTTAATAATCTTTGTTTTCCGGGAATTTAATTACCTTAACATCTTCTGTACAGAATCTGCCTGTGAAATCCCATTCCCCCTTAATACCCATTGCTGCCGCACCCAAGCAGAAATGCAATTGCGCAATGCCGAAATCAATGCTTTTTTCAGAATATGGCTGCTCAACACTTCCGCTGATGACACCGTTTTCATATCTGAAATGCACCGGCCTTGAATTTGTGCTTGACGGCGCTTTTTCAACCAGCTTCATCGCATACTCATAGTATGCAGGCAGTTTTTCATCACACACATCAAACATTTTCTGATAAGGCTTATTCTGCTTATGGGTAGCCTTATACATTATTTTTTCCTTCGTGCTCAGCTTATCCTTAACATTACCGATAATAATTAGACCATAAAGTCTTGTCTCCTTAGGAAGATTAAGCATAGCCAATATTTTATTTTCGTCATAGGTACCGCTCACCCAGCAGGTTCCAAGTCCGTGATAAACACATTGAAGAACAATCGTCTCACCATAATATCCAGCCTTGACTCTTGCTGTCTCAGTATCCTCTCCGCAAATCGCTATAGCAGAAAATTTACCCGTTATGATGGTAAAGGCAGATGTGGGATCTTCAATAAACTTAAGCTCCATACCCGTTTTTTCGTTGATAATATCAACCAAATCACGTATAACCTGCATCGTAGCAGAATCAAGTGCATGGGGCTTATAGGTTCGCCTTGAACGGCGCATATCTATTGCTTTAATATATTCTTCGTTGGTCATACTTTACTTCCTGTCGCTTTTTATAGTTAAACAATAACAATATTCTAATCTGAGTATATCACAATTAAAGCTCAAACTCAACATTATAATTTTTTATCCACACATATATCTGATAAATATATGCAAGCACCTGCGGTGTCTGCATCAGCTGACCATACCATGGTTCTGTCATGGAATCAGGATTTTTCATTAAATTTTCAACAGCACTTATATTAAGCATATCTGCAAGTGGGCAGCTTTTATCATCAAGTGCCTGCTGTGCCAGTCTGCATACACAATCAAAGTAAACAGGATTATGGGTTTTAGGGTAAGGACTTTTCTTTCGCCAAACAATATCATAAGGCAAGTCATTTTCAAAAGCCTTGCGCAATATACCCTTTTCTCTGCCGTCAAGAGCCTTGATTTCCCACGGCATATTGTAGGCATATTCCACCAAACGATAATCACAAAACGGCACACGCACCTCAAGTGAGGATTCCATACTCATAACATCCTTGCGCGCAAGCAAGGTCTGCATAAACCAATTGAGATTCAAAACAAACATTTCTCTCATACGCTTTTCAAGCACACTGTCACTGTCAAGATAAGAGGTCAAAGCGACAGTCTGACTATAGGCACTCTGCAAATAATCCTCGCCGTCTTTAAGAAAATCAGGTTTAAGAATATTACGTCTCGCAGCAGTTGACCTTGCCCAAGGGAAGCATTCCTCAAACAGAATCTCTTTTCGATGATACCAAGGATAACCACCGAAAATTTCATCTGCACACTCACCGGAAAGACAAACGGTAAAATTCTTTTTCACCTCTTCACAGAATAAAAGGAGTGATGAATCAACATCTGCAAAGCCGGGAACACATCTTGCAATTGCCGCCTTTTCAAGTGCAAAGGCAACATTACTGTTATCGAGAACAATATTGTGATGCTGCGAGCCGATTGCCCTTGACATTAAATCTATATAATCAGAGTCCTTATTCGGCTGGAACAGGCTTTTTTTAAAATATTTATCATTATCTGTATAATCAACAGAATAAGTATTGAGAATTTTATCGTTATTCTTATAATAATCAGCTGCTGTTTTTGAAATAATTGATGAATCGAGACCTCCGCTTAAAAAGGTTGCAAGAGGTACATCAGAGACAAGCTGTCTTTCAATAGAATCCTTAACAAGGCTGTAGGTATGCTCAATTGCCTCACTTATAGTCTCGTGATTCTCTTTCGCTTCTAATTTCCAATACTGATGAATACGGATTTCTCCATTTTTATAGGTAAGATAATGCGCAGGCGGCAGTTCTGAAATATCCTTGAATATCGCCTTGCCTATTGTTTTGGCAGGGCCGAGCATAAATATTTCATTCAGACCCTCCTCATTTACTATCGGCTTAATCTGCGGTATGCACAGCAAACTGCTTATTCGGCTTGCAAATGCAAATAAATCACCGATCTTTGAATAAAAGCAGGGTTTAACGCCGATTCTGTCACGTGCCATAAACAGAGTATTATCCTTTTCATTATATACAGCATATGCAAAAATTCCGTTTAACTTTTTAACACTTTCCTCCTGCCATTTGTCATAGGCCTTGAGCACAACCTCCGTATCACAATGGCTGTCAAATTCATAGCCGTACGAGATAAGCTCATCCTTTACCTCATCCGTATTATAAAGCTCACCATTGTACACTATTATATATTTGCCAAAGCGCATCGGCTGACTTCCCTTTTCAGGGTCAATAACAGAAAGTCTGCGGTGAATCAGTGCCGTTGTCGGTGTAACATATTCACCCTTGGCATCAGGACCGCGCATTTTTAAGGTTTTGCTGATATTCTCTATCAGCGTTTTTTCATTTCTTAAATCTATGGACGGAGTTAAAATTCCTGCGATTCCGCACATAAAATCACCTCATACACATTATATGCGCATTATTATAATCTTGTCATTAAAAGAACAGTTTCAACCGCATATTTTGCCTTAAAATGGCCAATGTTAAGTTCAGTTGACAAATTTCAAGTACAAATTGCTGGATTGTTAACGGCTTTTATGCTATATTTTTAGTGAGGTGATTAGATGACACTTGGTCAAAGATTATATGAAATGAGAAGATCAAAGGGACTGTCTCAGGAACAGGTTGCCGAGGTGCTCGGTGTAACAAGACAGACAATATCAAAATGGGAAACAGATCAGACAACACCTGATTTTGACAAAATACTGCCGTTATGCGAATTATACAATCTGACTACCGACGAGCTTTTAAAGGGTGAAGCCAGACAGGAGAGCGCAGAGAATTACAGCAATGAATATAAAAATGAAAATACAAATACCTATTATTACGAACAGAACAGATATGATATTCCGATTGATAATGAGCCTACTGCTGAAGAAAAGGCAATATATGAAAAAGGCAGGAGAAAATCAGCACTCATAATGGCTGTATCTATCTGTCTTTACATTTTATCGGTCATACCATTTTTTATTTTCAGCAACGAAAAAATTATGCTGCCGGCATTTTTCACTATTATTGCTGTGGCAACAATGATGATTGTTTTTGCAGCACTCTCAAAACCCAAAGCAATCAAAAGAACTGAAAAGCAGACAAAAGAGGATAAATTATATAAACAAATTACAAGCATTCTTTCAGGTATAATATTAATAATATATATGCTTATAAGCTTTTCTACAGGGATGTGGAACATCACATGGCTTGTATGGGTAATTTACGCAATCATCTGCCAGATTATCAAATTAGTATTTATGCTCAAAGGAAGTGAAATTAATGACGAAGAATAATAAAGGCTTAATCATCACTGTTATCGCACTGCTTAGTATAATAGTACTGCTTTTAACAGGATTTATGGGATATGTAATTTTTACAAACGGCTCACATCTCGACTTTTCTGACTGGAACAGAGAGTCAAAAGTAATATATGACGAAAGCTTTGACAGTACCGATATTTCAAAAATGATAATTACATCCGAGCTTGGCGACATTGACATTAAGCAAAGCAATGATGACAAAATACGCGTTGTTGCAAACGGATATGATGAAAAGCTCTTCAAGCTCACAAATGAGGGAAATACGATTACCGTTAACAGCACAACAAGCTATCATAAAACAAAGGTATTCAATCCATTTGGCAATTATAGAAATATAGGAATTGATATTGATATTTACTTACCCTCAGGCTGTCTTGAAAAGCTTGATATAAGTTCTGATCTCGGCGATGTTGATATTGAGTCATCATTGGATATTGATTTGACAGTAAACTGCGATATGGGCAATATAACAGCAGAGAATCTGAGCGGCAAATTTGCTTTACACACAGATATGGGCGATATCGAAATTGAGCGAATCAACATAACTGCTGATTCATCCGCTACAAGTGATATGGGCGACATTGAAGTTGAGCATACAAATGATATTAAAATCAATTATTCAACCTCAATGGGTGAGTGTGATGTAAAAAATAACAATTCATTATCAGATATCATGCTCACAGCGAAAACAAGTATGGGTGATATTGAAATCGGCTGATATTTCCAATAAAAGAACTGCCAAACAGATAAAAAAGAGATGAAAGGATTTTCCTTTCATCTCTTTTTTATTTACGATACCTGTTCCCTGTTTACAATATTAACCTGATTTGAATATACAGTCACAAGCTTATTATCTGCATCATAATAAGACACATAGCCCCTTACAGCCCAATTGTAATCCGCACTGAATTTGCTCATATTAACAATATAAATATCCTCAATCTCGTCAGTATTGAATCTGCCGACGAGCATTTTGTTATTGAGATGCAATTCAAAATTTTCAGGATTAAATTCATCTGCATTCTTATAATAGAAGGCTACGCCCACGCCCTCGAGCTTGCAGTCATCAGGTATTCCTGCCGCCATTACAAAGGAGGCAGTGTTATTATTCTTTTCGTCAAGCTTATAATACAAATCAAGTGACGGCACACCGTCAATCGGAGCAGGCGGAGTCGGCAGCGAAGTATCATCCTCATCATATTCAGGAATTAAAGAGACATTCTCTCCCGTTCTGAGCCTTGCAAGAATTTCTGCATTATTATAAACCCATCTGCCGTTACTATAACCATATTTATAAGGCACCTCAGGCAACAGCATTTCAATACTGTTTATATTGTTCCATTCTGAAATAGTTTTGGTAACACTCTTCTGCACCCAATTGCTGTAGGTTGTAAAAGTAAGTGTTGCAGAATTTTCTTTTACAAATACTGCCTTAAGCTTAGTGTTGCAGGTGATTTTAAAGGTGTAATCAGCCCGATCTGAAAAATAAAGATTATTTGTTACATCATACCAGCCGATAAATTCATATCCGTTTTTAGCTGCTGCTGACAGACTGACGCTTGTACCAAATAACAATTTATGATTTGCCATGCTGCTTGTTTCATCATTATATGATACCGTAAAGCTGCCGTTTGGGGCAGACACTGACAAATTGAAATACGGCTCAAGATCTGATATGGCAACAATTAAATCAAATACAGCCTTGTCAATTTCACGCTGTGATACATTTTCGTCTGCAAGGTATAAATATCTTTCATACACGGCAGAAAGATTATCAAAAGAGGTTTCTGAATAATCCTCACTTGAATAGGACTCAATCTGACTTAAAACAGCAATCAATGCACTGTTATCAGACCCGTAGCCTGTATAGCTGTCAATATAGGTATCGCCGCATACAGAGCATATATGCTTTGTATAGCCCTGCTCGTTGTTGGTTGGTGCAACAACTATATCCTCATAGCTATGCTCCTGTGGAGAAATTACAACCTTATCAAAAATCACTTCGCAGTTAAGACAGATTTTAGTTTTTACAAAACCATTTTTGCATGATGCTTCGTCATCCGTCTGCCAAACTGTCCGGGAATGAGAACAAATATATTTTGTTTTTGCCATAGGATATGCTTTGTTGAATTCTGCTGTATTATATTCATCCTCGCGTATGTGGTCTTCAAAATCAGTCGAGCCGCAAAGAAAATAATCATATATAACCTTGCCCTTAGACCAATAGTCGCCGTTAGACGCATTAGGATTATCATAGCTTGTATCATCCCATGTACAGTCAACCTCATAATACTGACCATCAAGCTTAACAATATTCCACGCATGGCCGGGACCTGCAATAATCCTTGTATCAAGTCCAAGCTGCTTTGCAAGGATGTGGAACAGCAGCGCATAGCCCTGACACACTGATTTGCCGTCAAACAATGCAGCATATGCCGAAAACTGCAGTCTGTAATCAAGATTATTCATATTGTCATAATCATATTTTATTCTTTCACAAATTATATTATGA
>CAMWPJ010000075.1 GCA_947176035.1 uncultured Clostridia bacterium
ATGTCAATGCCGTTTTTCCGTTCTGTGGTAACGCTCCAGGCTTTTCTAAAAGAGTTCTGATATTGTGTTGCCGCTTTTTTTGAGAATACTGTTATTGACATGCCTTCTAGCAGAAGCACGAATACCAGCAGAAATGATAATATTTTAATTGTGCTTTTTGAAAAGCTTTTAATTTCCTGTATAGTTTGCTGATTGTTCATTTTTTGCTCCGAATTCATATTTTATCTTGATTTAATTATATTTGTGTATTGTTACATAAGCGTGAATGTAAACTTACAATTTCGTCACCTTGTGTATTATTAAATCAAATAAATTATAAAAACGGGAAAAGAAAAAGTTAAGAATTAATAAAGAAAAATTTGTTTATTGCCTATAAGAAAACGAATCAGGGGGAAAGGCATATGCCAATTCCCTCCTGATACCCCCTCTGTCATTGTGGGCGTGTACTCGTGCACACAGCGGCACAGGCAGCCCTAAACAGTTGCTTTACCAATCGAATTCTGTCAGCTTCCCTTTCTGCGAGAGGGCAGGGTATCCCCACTGTCTCAGCACCTCGTATGTACCTACACACACTGCATTTGATAGGTTAAGACTGCGGATAATTCCGCGCATCGGCAGCCGTACACATGTATCATGATTCTCTTTCAACAGCTCTTCGGGCAGACCCTTTGTTTCCTTTCCAAATACAAGATAAGCATTATTTTCATATTGCATATCCGAGTGTGTGAGCTCGCCCTTTGTGGTGAAATAATAAAATTTACCGCCCTTATTCTGCTCAAAAAACTGTTCTGTGCTGTCATAATATGTAATATCAAGCTTGTCCCAATAATCAAGTCCGGCTCTTTTAACCTGTTTGTCGGTAATTTGAAAGCCCATTGGGCCTACGAGATGAAGCCTTGCTCCTGTCGCAGCACAGGTGCGGGCAATATTGCCTGTATTCTGCGGTATTTCAGGCTCTATCAAAACTATATTAAGCGAGTATTCCATCAATATAAACCTCTTTTATATCAAGATTTTCGTCAAGGAAAACAAAATCGGCACATTTTCCTGTTCGGATTGAACCTATTTTATCATCCTCATTAATAGCCTTAGCAGGATTGATTGTACATGCCTTGAGTGCTGTTTTGAAATCAATGCCAAAGCGGATAAGATTATTGAACTCGGTATGAATATTTGTGATTGATGCAGCAATTGTTCCGTCAGCAAGCACAGCATATTTGCCATCCTTTTCAACATAGACCTGCTGACCGCCAAGCTCAAATTCACCCTCGCCAAGTCCTGCTCCGCGCATGGAATCACTCACTACAACGGCTCTGTCCTCGCCAAGTATGGCAAAAGCATTTCTGAGAACTGTTGGGCAGATATGACCGCCGTCACAAATCAGCTCACACATCACTTTTTTGTCGTCAAGCACTGTGCCGACAATGCCTGCCTCACGGTGGGTCATAGGCGTCATAGCATTGAAAAGATGTGTTGCGTGTCTGATTCCGTTATTTACAGCATATTTGCATTCATCAGCATTTGCAGCTGAGTGACCAATTGCTACAGTGCATTTTTTGCCTGCGTATTCTATAAATTCTCTGCTGTCAAAAGCCTCGGGAGCAATTGTAATCAGTTTTATTTTTTTATCGCTTGCATTCCACAGGCAGTCAAATTCCTCAATTGAACCTGCTCTTACATATTCTGCATTTTGCGCACCCTTCTTGCTCATCGCAATAAAAGGACCCTCAAGGTTAATTCCTGCAACCTTGGCACCGCAGGTTTTGTAATTTGTAATTGTTTTAACAATGTCCAGCAGTCTGTTACTGCCAAGTGTCATTGAAGTAGGGCAGAAGGAGGTAACCCCGTGCTTTGCAAGCTCGACCGTGATTTTATCAAGACTTTCGGTGTCGGCATCACTGACATCACCGCCGCCGCAGCCATGAATATGAACATCAACAAAGCCAGGTATGAGTATTAAATCGCTCATGTCCTTTCCTTCGCCGTCAATAATTCCTATTTGCTTAATTATTCCGTTTTCAATTTCAATGTCGCCGAATTCCTTTTCAAAGAATTCGTTATAAAAAGTACAGTTTTTAAAAATCATTATTCATTTTCCTTTGCTATTCTGAAGGCTAATTCCTGCAACTGCTCGTAGGTTTCAAGCTGACCTATTTCACGTCTGAATGCTGCACCTCCGCGCAGCCCTTTGGTGTAGTATGCTGCATGGTGTCTTGCCTCACGCAGTGCAGTGTATTCACCTTTGTAGTCGATTATTTTTTGAATATGCCTAAGCATAACAACCATTTTTTCATTAATACTCACTTCAGGCAGGACACGGCATTCACTCAGATAAGCATTGAGCCTTTGGAATAACCATGGATTGCCGAGTGCACCTCTTCCTATCATGATTGCATCGCAGTTGGTTTTTTCAAGCATAATAGCCGCACTCTGCTCATCTTTTATATCTCCATTGCCGATAACAGGGATTGACACAGCCTGTTTTACCCTTGCGATGATATCGTAATCCACTGTGCCCGAGTACATCTGCATTCGGGTTCTGCCGTGAACTGTTATGGCAGCTGCACCGTTTTTTTCAGCTATTTCTGCAAGCTGTACGGCATTGATGGTTTCGTCATCCCATCCCTTACGGATTTTTACTGTAACAGGCACGGATGCTGCACTGGATACGGCTTTGATGATTTCACCTGCAAGCTCAGGCTTTTTCATAAGGCTGGCTCCGCCGCCGTTCATTGCAATTTTAGGCGCAGGGCAGCCCATATTTATATCAATTACCTGTGGTTTGAATGCAAGGCATTTTTCTGCCGCCTCAGCCATTATACTAGGATCATCGCCGAATATCTGAATGGCAGCAGGGTTTTCTGATTCTCCAAGCACCATAAGCTCACGGCTTTTTTTGTCTCCCATAGTAAAGCCTTTGGCTGATACCATTTCGCTTACTGTGTAGCCAGCACCGTAATGAATGCAAAGCTCACGAAAAGCTCTGTCAGCAATTCCTGCCATTGGTGCAAGACACAAATTGTTTTCTATTTCAATATTCTTTATTTTCATACTTACAAATAATACCTTTAGTTTATTATTTTTAAATTATACTAACATAATTTAAGTTTAAAAGCAATTGCCGATAAATCTTATGTTGCATTTTTGCTTTGATTTTGTTAATATTCTTATTAAGAAAGATTTAAGGAAGTTCATTATGTTTGTAGATATTGCTAAAATAAAGATTAAAGCGGGTGACGGCGGTGCAGGTGCAGTTGCCTTTCACCGTGAAAAGTATGTTGCTGCAGGCGGTCCCGATGGCGGTGACGGTGGTAAGGGCGGCGATGTTGTATTTGTTGTTGACGATAATTTGGCAACGCTTGCCGATTTCAGATATAAGCGCAAATATGCCGCAAAAAATGGTGAGAACGGCAGAGGCTCACGTCAGTATGGCAAAAAAGCGCCTGATCTTGAAATTAAAGTGCCAAGGGGTACGGTAATCCGAGAGGCAAATTCAGGTGCAGTTATGGCTGATATGAGCAAAACGGACCGTTTTGTAGCCGCTAAGGGCGGTAAAGGTGGTTGGGGTAATATGCATTTTGCAACCCCTACACGTCAGGTTCCGCGTTTTGCAAAGCCCGGTATTCCCGGTGAGGAGTGGGAGGTTTCACTTGAACTCAAGCTTCTTGCGGATGTAGGACTTCTCGGCTATCCAAGTGTTGGCAAATCAAGTCTCATTTCAGTAGTAAGTCAGGCTAAACCTAAAATCGGTGACTACCATTTCACAACACTTGTTCCGAATCTCGGAGTTGTCTCAATGGGTGAGGGCAGTTCATTTGTTATTGCCGATATTCCGGGACTGATTGAGGGTGCAAGTGAGGGTATAGGCTTAGGTCACGAATTTTTGCGTCATGTTGAAAGATGCCGTCTGCTTGTCCATATTGTTGATGTCAGCGGTCACGAGGGCAGGAATCCAATTGAGGATTTTGAAAAGATAAATGAAGAGCTTGTAAAATTTAATCCCGAGCTTGCAAAGCAGCCGCAGATTGTTGCAGGCAATAAAATTGATATGGCAGAGCCTGAGCAGATTGAAGAATTCAAAAACTATGTTGAGTCAAAGGGATATGAATATTTCTCAATCTGTGCGCCGATTCTGGAGGGAACGCAGGAGCTTATGAATGCAGTTTGGAATAAGCTGCAAACCCTTCCTCCTATAAAGGAATATGAGGTTGAGGAAATCCCTGTTGAATCACTTATTAAGGATGATAAGGGCTTTAAAATTACTGTTATGGACGATAATTATTATCTCGTAGAGGCAAGTTGGTTCCCTAAGGTGCTTAAGGGAATTGATATTGAGGATTACGAGGCCCTGCAGTATATGCAGCGTGTGCTTGAAAAGAGCGGTGTGTTTGATGCACTCAGAGAAAAGGGAATACAGGAGGGCGACATTGTTTCACTCTACGATATAGAGTTTGAATATGTGCCGTAAAAACAGAATAACATATGAGATTTATTGATAAGGATATTAATGCAAAGCAGCTCAGTCCGCTTAATTTAGCCTTTATAGGTGATTGTATCTATGAAATATTGGTGCGCGAAATGCTTGTAACCGAGGCGAACAGACCTGTTAACGATTTGCACAGGGAAAGTGTTAAATTTGTATCGGCAAAGGCACAGACTGTTGCTTTTGAAAAAATTAAGGATATATTGACCGAGGAAGAAACTGCGATTTATAAGCGCGGCAGGAATGCAAAGGTTGGTCATTCGCCTAAAAGTGCAACTGAGGGTGAATACCATTGTGCCACAGGAGTAGAGTCTCTTTTCGGTTATTTGTATCTCACGGAGCAGACGGACAGAATTAAGGAGTTATTTTCCATAATTAATAAGTGATATTTATGAAAATTGAAATTGTTTTGGCAAAAAATAGTGTTGGCAAAGAAATCATAAGAAATCTTAATGAAAAGTATTTTTATGAATGTTCATTTTATGAAAATATGCAGGTCGATGATTTAGGAAATTTTGGTTATGATTATCTCGATGCTTATTTTACGGATGATGACAGATGGGCATATATCCTGCGTGTTGACGATAGACTTGCAGGTTTTGCAATGGTGAATAAATATTTTGATGACAGGCAGAATCTTGATTTTTCAATGGCTGAGTTTTTTATTCTCAGATATTATCAGGGTAAAGGAATCGGCCGGTATTTTGCCCACGCTCTTTTTGATAAGCACAGGGGCAAGTGGCAGGTGGCAATGCATAGTAATAATAAAAAAGGCATTGCTTTTTGGAATAAAATAATTCGTGATTATACAAATGGTGACTATGAGTTTATAGAGCATAATCTGAATGTAAGTTATCCTGACGGAACACTCGGACATATTATTTATTTTAATTCTGAAATTAATGCTTGACAAATAAGGACAAGTGTTATATAATTAATCATGCTAACGGGAGCATAGCTCAGCTGGGAGAGCATCTGCCTTACAAGCAGAGGGTCACAGGTTCGAGCCCTGTTGTTCCCACCAAAAGACTTAACGTTGATTATCGTTAAGTCTTTTTTATATGTTGAAATATGAAATAAAAACAGTAATACCCGATAGTATTTTCTATCGGGTATTACTGTTTTTTATGTTATTCTGTTTATTTATTCTTTTACCCATATTGGATTTGTGAATGCCCAGAAGAAATCTGGCAGGCCGAGCGGAGCATCATTTTTTACACCCCTGTTTGAAAGGAATTTTCTTTCAACAAAGGCATAAACCTTTTCAAAAAGCGGATTGAATCTGTATGTAATCTCAGCTCTTACAAAGCCGGGCTCTTCAATATCAACCTCAGCGAAATAACCCTCAGCGGTTTTCTGTGCTGTGCTTTCAAAGATAATTTTATTGTTGTTATAAACCTTTAATGTGTGTCCTTTTTTGAAGTCGGATACACGTACCTCAAGCTTTTTATTATCAGAAAGCTTAACGGTGTCACCGATTTCAGCATCGCCGCAATGAAGGAATATAGTTGTTGATTTTGGTGAATTTGTGATAGTTGATCTTCCTTCACGCAAAGCCTCAAGTATATCTTCTTCAGTTTTACTCTTCGCATTAACGTATGTTGTAGGGCAGGCTAAAAACGGAATTCCGTAATCTCTGTGGAAATCAGAGCCGCCGACAGCCGCAATGCGGTTGCCCTTTAAGAGCTGATTGTGCCACCATTCCATATTTTTAATATTGTCGCTGTGCTGGATTGTATTCCAAACCTCAACACAGTCAAACGGATAAGCCTCCATATCCAGCCTGAAAGGACAGTTGGAGCAGAATGGATGATTCAGTGAAATGGTTGCGCCAGCCTCTTCGCACAGACCGATTATTTTTTCATAATCCTCGGCAGTATCAAGTGCATATGGCGGTTCAAGCGGAACCTTTTTGCCCCAGATGTTCACGTGACCCGGTTCACCTGTAATTTCCTGTCCCTGAATAACGAGCATTTCCTTGTCAAAATAGGTTTTTTCAACCGAATTGAAATTGTGGTCTGTGATGATCATAAAATCAAGACCGCTTTGCTTGCACTTGTCAACAAGCTGTCCTTTGGTCAGAACACCGTCGCTGTTAAGTGTGTGCAGATGAGTGTCGCCCTTGTACCATTGTCTTTCATCCATAATTTTTACCCCTTTTATAATTCGTTTTGCTGTGTTATTAGCAAATTGATTTTTTATCCGTTAATTATTCTTTCAAGTCGTTCGTTGTCTTTTGCAAAATGACGCTGGCTGACAAGGATTGCAAGCTCGTCACCCTCCTTGAGCAGCGTATCACCTTTTGGCGTTATGGACACGTCATTGCGCTCTATGCTCACAACAAGGCAATGTCGGCCCCAGTTTATATCCATAATCGGCTTGTTGCTGAGGGGACTTCCTGTCGGTATAACATATGTTCTGAGTATCTTTTCATTTTTGCTGTGAAATTCAGGTTTTGCAGGATTTTTATTAATAATCTTTTCAAGTAAGGTCTCGTAAAACGGATTAATGCCAAGCAGATTTGCCACTGCATAGCTGATGAGAGATACAGTTGCAATCGGCAGAATATTATTCATATTTCCTGTCAACTCAAAAACAAGTACGATTCCTGTTATAGGAGCACGGACGATTGATGCAAAGAATCCGGCCATACCTATAACAACAAATTCTTCCCATAACTCAGGACTTAAGTTTAATGCGTTGATTGAAACAGCTCCGAATACAGCACCGATATATGTTCCTAAAATACAAAGCGGATAAAGTGTTCCGCCCGGTGCACCTGATGCAAAGCATACAGCACCAAACAGGAATTTTGCTGCAAGTAAAAACAGCATTACCCCCACTGATGGATGATCATTCATCAGAAATTCAACCATACTGTGTCCGCCGCAGAGCACCTGAGGTAAAACAAGACCAATAATTCCGCTAAGGATAAATACACACGGGAGTTTGATATAATTTGGTACTTTGCTTATGCTTTTGTAGATATCCTGTGCTTTTGACATGATAACATTATATAATACACCGCAGATGCCGAGTATAATGCCAAGCAGAATTAACAGCCAATAATACCTGAGGGGAAAATTAACTGTGTCATAATTAAATACTGTGTCCTGTCCGAAAAAAAGCTTTGATGTGTAATCCGCTGTGATGGTTGCCACAATTCCCATGCACAGCAGACTTTTGTCAAAGGTATGGTGAATTTCCTCAAGCACAAACATTGTGCCTGCCAGGGGTGCATTAAAAGCTGCTGCCATGCCTGCGCCTGCACCACAGCTTATCATTCTGTGCTCGGTTGTTTTGTCAGCTTTTGTTATTTTTGCAACGCCCTTTGCTGCCATACCGCCCAGCTGAACGCTCGGACCTTCTCTTCCGAGTGAAAGTCCTGCAAAAACGGATGTGGTACCTGCAATAAGCTTTGCAAGTATCACTCTCCACCAGCTTTGTGACAGATAACCTTTAACCTCACCTGTTATCTGCGGAATACCTGAGCCTGATGCTGACGGTTCCCATCTGTTAATGAATGTAACAAAAACACCCATTGCGATGAGTGCGATAAACCATATGCTGATTCTTAGCGGATTTCCTTTTATATAATCAAGAACAGCTAACAGCTTTTTCTCTGCAAATGATAGCAAGAATCTGTAAAGCACTGCAATTAAGCCTGAGACAATACCGACCTCAACTCCACGTACGATAAGATAAAAGCTTTCTTTTTTGTGATATTCTATTTTTCTGAATGTGGTTTTTTCTTTTGCTTTCATTGTTTTTTGCCGTTTATTTAGATTTAATTTCATTATAGCATATTATTTTAAGATGTAAATAGTGTTTTATTTTGGACTTAATCCGAATTTGGTTTGATGACGAAAATGCAAAGGCAACTGTCAGTTGCTTGTGTAATGTACAATACTGATGTATACTGTGTTTGAGGTGATTGTTATGGAAACAAAGGAAATTATATTTGAATTGCGAAAGCAGAACCATTTAACGCAAGACGAGCTTGCGGAGAAAACATTTGTTACAAGACAGGCTGTATCAAAATGGGAAGCGGGTGAGGCGATTCCTAATACAGAAACATTAAAATTGTTGTCAAAACTATTTAATATTTCGATTAATACCCTTTTGGGTACACCGCAAAAATTGATTTGTCAATGCTGTGGTATGCCTCTTGATGACAGCTCAATCAGTAAAGAGCCGGATGGGGCATTCAATGAGGAATACTGCAAATGGTGTTATACTGATGGGAATTTTGTCTATAAGGATATAAATACTTTGATAGATTTTCTTGCTGAACATATGGCAAATGAAAGCTTTCCAAAAGAACAGGCAAAAGCATATTTCGAAGAGCAAATACCAAAGCTTAATTATTGGAGCAAAAATAAGTAAAAATAAATTTCTAAAAAATGCAGCCGAGTAATCGACTGCATTTTTGTGTTTAATGGCATTATTTATTTGTGCAAATTTGTCTTTTTCCTTAGCTTGTCTCAAACCTATATTTTAAAGAAAAAGAACGTTCCGCAAATACGAAACGTTCTTGTAACTGCAAAGACTATCTCTTTGAGAACTTCTCCCTCTGCAAAACGCCCGATTTTACAGGGTTTCTTTTTATTTTTGTTACTTGTGCGTTGCTTATGCAATAACACGTATAACTATTCAAACCTTATATTTACTATACTATAATTTTCCAATACTTTCAATACACAATGTTATGAATTTGTGTATTGAAAGTATTGCTTTTTTTGTTGATTTTTGTTATCATACTTTTGATACACAGTTTTGCAAACTTGTGTACTGAAAGTTGGTGAACTATGAGCAAAAAGGATATAGCAAAAAGTGCAATTGAAATATCGGGTGGAATTATTAAAACAGCTGACCTTATCAATGCAGGTCTTACTAAGTCCGATATTGTAAATCTTGTTGATAATTATTTTATTGAAAGAGTAAAGCACGGATATTATAAATTGTCTGAAATAAACATTTATGAAGAACAGGTTCTTTCTACTCTTTTACCTGAAGGTATTGTTTGCGTTCACTCCGCTCTGTTTCACTATGGTTATAGTGACTATGTACCAAAAAAATGGTGTATTGCTGTGCCGAGAACAATTTCAAGAAGCAAGTTAAAAATTGATGTAGTTTCAATAAAGGCTTATTATATTCAAAATGAACTCTTTAAAATTGGCAAAACAACAGATGATTTTAACGGTTTTACGCTTAATGTTTATGACCGCGAACGAACAATCTGTGATTGCTTTAAGTACAAAAATCAATTGGATAGCGAAATTTTCAATAAAGCAATTAATGCCTATATTGCTGATGACCAGAAAAAATTAGCGAATTTATCAAAATATGCAAAGCAATTGAAAGTATATAAAAAAGTAACCGAACTTATGGAGGTGCTGCTCAATGGCTGATATAGCATCATCAGTCCTTGCAAGACTCAAAAACAAGGCAAAAGAAAGCGGCAGAAGTTATCAGCTTTGCTTGCAGTTATTTTGTCAGGAAGAATTCTTGCGGCGACTTGAAAAATCAAAAAACGCGCTGATAATTTTATCCTGAAAGGCGTACTGTTCATATATGCTTTAACTGAATTTGAAAGCCGAGTAACAATGGATATTGATTTCTTGTTACAAAGGCTGCCGAACACACCTGAACAGTTACAGCCGATTATTGAAGAGATTATCAAAACAGAAACAGACAATGATTTTGTAACATTTGAAATCAAGAGCATTGCACTGATAGCAGTTGCGAAAAAGTATGCAGGTATAGGTGCATCGCTTGTTGCAAAAATCAAAAACACAAAAACGCCGATAAATATAGATTTTGGTGTGGGTGATGTTATTGTGCCGAAGCAAGAGAAAAGGTCTATACCAACCCAGCTTGATGATTTTGACAGTCCGATAATAAATACATATTCGCTTGAAACCACCATTGCTGAAAAACTTGATGCAATTCTTGATTTAATGGAATTTTCAAGCAGAATGAAGGACTATTACGATATTTATTATCTTGCAACGCATTTTGAATTTGACAGCAATACGCTTGCTGAAGCAATGCGAAAAACCTTTTCAAACCGTAACCACTATTTTACAATAGAGCAATTCAACCAAGTCATCGCCTTCGGCGAAGATGAATCAATGCAAAAGAAATGGCAAGACTTTGCGAAGAAGATAAATTGTAATATTACCAACTTTTCAATCATAATGAACGAGATAAACATATTTATAAAAACACCATTTAATCAATGTATTAGCAGGAGGATTTAAACTTATGATTAGAACAGATATAATAGCTACTATTGGCAGAGAATATTTGACAAGCAATATTGAAAATGATGAATTCAGTTATCCCAAAGCATACAAAGAAGCTAATTTAGAATTTAATGCTATAACTAACTCAAAAGGAAGAAAATTCGAAAAATTAGATATTCGATTTATTAAAGATGGTATAGCTG